>JAZURK010000121.1:0-6521 GCA_045606165.1 Christensenellaceae bacterium | reverse complement strand
AAGTAGGTCTAATATGATAGAAAAAATACTTGCCGACGCCGTTAGATACGAAACGCCTGAAATTAGGGCTACTTCTATATTTGATGAAATTGAAAGATTAATTTCGCGCAGTAACAGTATGCGCTATCTTGCCCAACCGTCGCAATATATGGCGTCGATTATGAGCGCGCTTGACTACCGCTATAACCCTGCTATTAAATATAGTGTTGAGTTATTCCCAAGCTCCGACCATTTAGGGCAACTTAAGGTTACTTTACGTACGCAAAACTCAATTCTTATTAACCTTATTAGCGATTTTTACAGTTATTACACTTATTTAGAAAAGAAATACTATAACCCTAACGCTAGGTATTTATACGACGGCGTTAAATTTACAAGGCTTTTCGACTTTCCTAAAGTAAATATAACGACCAAGGAACTTGCCGAAAAACTTACTCTTTACGTTAAGGATTTTGATGAACTTCTTAACGTATACTTTAATAACTTAACTAACGAAAGCAATTTATTATATATAGTTGAAAAGAAATTTAAGGAACTTAAACAAAACTCAATAGTTATATAGGAGGTAGCGAATATGAACAATCAAAACTTAACTCAAAAATCTATTGAATCAATTAACTCCGCAACCCTTATTGCGCGAGAAAACGGCAACCAACAAATAACTTCCCTACACTTACTTAAGGCGCTGTTAAACGACGAAAACGGACTTATAGTAGGTTTACTTAAAAAATCGGGCGTTGATAAAAACGATATTTCTTCGCTTACAAGCGAATATATTAATAAACTTCCTAAAGTTTCGGGTAGCGGTAACGCATACATTTCAGCCGACTTAACTAAAGTTTTAACTTCCGCCGAAAAGCAAGCCAAGGATATGAAAGACGAGTTTATTTCCGTAGAGCATTTGTTTTACGGGCTTATTGACGAGCCGTCTAAAGAAATAAAGGAAATCTTTTCAAAATTCAACGTTACTAAAGACGGATTTTTAAAGAATTTACTTGAAGTTAGGGGAAACACTAGGGTTACTAGCGACAATCCCGAAGACACTTACGACGTTCTTAACAAGTACGGCTATGACCTCGTTGAAAGGGCGCGTGAGCAAAAGTTAGACCCCGTAATAGGCAGAGATGAAGAAATCCGCAACGTTATTAGGATTTTATCGCGCAAAACAAAAAACAACCCCGTTTTAATCGGTGAGGCGGGCGTTGGTAAAACGGCTATAGCCGAAGGCTTGGCTATACGTATAATGAAAGGCGATATTCCTAATCAATTAAAAGATAGAAAGTTATTCTCGCTTGATATCGGCGCTTTAATCGCGGGCGCTAAATACCGTGGCGAGTTTGAAGAAAGGCTTAAAGCAGTTCTTCAAGAAGTAAAGAAAAGCGAAGGTAAAATCATACTTTTTATCGATGAACTCCACACGATTGTAGGCGCGGGCAAAACGGACGGCGCTATGGACGCAGGCAACTTACTTAAACCTATGCTTGCGCGTGGCGAACTTCACTGCATAGGCGCAACCACTTTAGACGAATACCGTAAATATATAGAAAAAGACCCCGCTTTAGAAAGGCGTTTTCAACCGGTAATGGTAAACGAACCAACTGTAGAAGACACTATTTCTATACTTCGTGGACTTAAAAATCGCTACGAAGTATTCCACGGCGTAAAAATTCACGATAACGCGCTTATTTCAGCCGCTACCCTTTCAAACCGTTATATAACGGATAGGTTTTTACCCGACAAGGCTATCGACCTTGTTGACGAGGCGTGCGCTTTAATTAAAACGGAAATCAACTCTATGCCAGCCGAAATGGACGACATATCTAGAAAGATTATAAGCCTTGAAATCGAAGAAGCGGCGCTTAAAAACGAAACGGATAAACTCTCTAAAGATAGACTTGAAAAATTACAAAAAGAACTTTCCCAAATGCGAGATAATTACAACCAAATGAAAATCAAATGGCAAGAGGAAAAGGACGACATTAACAAGGTTCAAAAAATCAAGGAAGAACTTGAAAAAGTTAACGCCGAGATTGAAAAAGCCGAAAGAACTTACGATTTAACAAAGGCTGCGGAGTTAAAGTACGGCAAACTCCCTGCCCTTCAAAAACAACTAGAAAACGCGGAAAAAGATATTGATAAATCACCTAAAACCTTACTTCGCGATACCGTAACCGAAGAAGAAATTTCTAAAATCGTATCGCGTTGGACGGGTATTCCCGTATCTAAACTCAACAGTACCGAAAAAGAAAAACTTATCTCGCTTGAAGAAATACTCCATAAGCGCGTAATCGGTCAAGACGACGCCGTTAAAAAAGTAAGCGACGCAATACTACGCTCGCGCGCGGGTATTCAAGACCCTAATAGACCTATTGGTTCTTTCCTATTTTTAGGTCCTACCGGTGTTGGCAAAACGGAACTTGCTAAAACGCTTGCGGCTACACTTTTCGACGACGAAAAGAATATGATAAGAATTGATATGAGCGAATATATGGAAAAATTTAGCGTATCAAGGCTTATAGGCGCGCCTCCTGGCTACATTGGATTTGAAGACGGCGGTCAACTTACCGAAGCCGTTAGAAGAAAACCTTACTCTGTAGTGCTTTTTGACGAAATCGAAAAAGCCCACCCCGACGTATTTAATATTTTACTTCAAGTTTTAGACGATGGCAGAATAACCGACTCGCAAGGGCGCACTGTCGACTTTAAAAACACGGTAATCATCTTAACTTCTAACCTTGGCTCTAGCATAATTTTAGAAGGAATAGAAAGTAGCGGTGAAATTAGCAATGACGCTAAAGAACAAGTTAGTACACTACTTAAATCAAGTTTCCGCCCTGAATTTTTAAACAGACTTGACGATATTGTCTTTTATAAGCCTCTTACTAAAGCGGAAATTGGTGGAATCGTTGATTTATTACTTCAAAACCTTAAAAAACGTTTACTTGAAAAGGAACTTCATTTAGAAATAACAAAACCTGCTAAAGACTACGTTATCGAAAACGGCTACGACCCTATCTACGGCGCAAGACCGCTTAAACGATTTATACAATCTTCCGTAGAAACGATGCTTGCAAAGTTTATCATCGGTGGAAATTTAAAAGCGGGCGACGTTATAGTAGTTGATGAAATAAACGGCGAACTTAACCTTTCTATTAAATGATTATTCACTCTTTTTCATAGTTTTTCTCTTAAAAAAAGGATAGCGGTGTAAAATCCGCTATCCTTTTTTCTTAAGTCTTTGTCGCAATAAACGGTTGATAAAGTTCTAATGAAATACGGCGTAATACTGCGTTAAAACCTCTTGAAAAGATGTATACTCTTATCTACGGGTTTTGCCTTGTCTTACTTGTATTTAATTAGCCCTTTTAGAATCAACCTAATATTGTGCCAAAGACTTTATTAAAATAAACTTGATATAAATATTTCTAATCCTATTAAAATAAGTATCACACCGCCTAAAATACCCGCTTTACCCGCAAGATGAGTACCCGCTTTTTTGCCTATTTCTACACCCGCAAAGCAAACGATAAAGGTAACCACGCCAATAAGCGCGCAAGAAAGTAACGCCTCGAATACGTTATAACTTGAAATAGTAAAGCCTACCGACAATGCGTCAATCGAAGTTGCTACGCCTTGCACTAACAAGCCTAAAAAACCAACGGCGGGTTTACACTCTTCGCTATCTTTATTTTTAATGCCCTCGTAAAGCATTTTCCCGCCAATATACGAAAGCAATAAAAGTGCGATTATAGGAATAAACTTTTCAAACGATTTAAAAAATCCAACAACGGTTGTAACTAAAAACCAACCAATCATCGGCATTGCAAACTGAAATCCCGAAAAAATACCCGCTATATGACAAGTTCTTTTTTTACACATACACGGCTCTGCAAGTCCGTTAGCAAGAGAAACGGAAAAAGCGTCCATAGCAAGCCCAACTCCTAGCAAAATGCTAGTTATAAAAAAACCTACACTTAAATCCATAAATTTAACCTTTTGTTTATCGTATTAATAGTAAATTATAATTTCCCTATTCATATTTTTACAGTTTTCAGGAGCAAAAGCCGACATATAACTTCTTGACTCTATTTGGCTTTTTTTAAGCGAAAGCATTGTCATTTTATTGTGGAAATCGAGTAATTTTTGGTCGTACATAAACTTTAACCCCCGTACAACTATAATAACGATATTTTATCATAACAAGCGTTTTTTTGCAATACTTTTACAAAAGTATAGTCTATCAATTTGCTTGATTATATACGCGCGTATGTGTTATAATACTAAATATTAAATTTAAAAGGTGTTTAAAATTATGAAATACATTTTAACCGTACTTGGCAAAGACAAATCGGGCATTATCGCTAAAGTTGCGACTATGCTTGCAGAACACAACGTTAATATTGAAGACGTTAGCCAAACTATTATGCAAGGCAACTTCACTATGATTATGCTTGTAAACATATCAAACGCTAACGTAACTTTAGCTAAACTCGTTGAAGAAGCCACCGCCCTTGGCGAAGAAATCGGCGTAAAAATTATCCTTCAACACGAAGATATTTTCAATACTATGTATAGAGTGTAAAACGATATGATTAATAATAAAGATATTATCGAAACCATAAATATGGTTCAAAAAGAAAACTTCGACGTGCGCACGATAACTATGGGTATTTCCCTTTTAAGTTGTATTTCCGCTACCGCAGATAAAACTGCTGAAAACTGCTACGATTTGGTTTGCAAACGCGCCGAAAACATAGTTAAAGTAGCAAAGGATTTATCAACGGAATACGGCGTTCCTATTATCAATAAGCGCGTATCGGTTACTCCCGTTTCTCTTATCTCGGCAGGATTTAAAGGCGAAGAAATCAAGATTGCTAAAGCGCTTGACAAAGCAGGTAAAACTTTAGGCATTGACTTTTTAGGCGGTTATTCCGCGCTCGTTCACAAAAGTATGACTTCTTACGAGCGCTCGTTTATCGAAAGTATCCCCGAAGTTTTAGCGTCTACCGATATTTTATGTTCATCGGTTAACGTTGGCTCGACAAGGTCGGGCATTAACCTTGACGCCATTGACTTGCTTGGTAAAATCATTAAACAAACGGCAGACCTTACTAAAGATAAAGACGGTTTTGGTTGCGCTAAATTCGTAGCGTTTTGTAACGCGGTTGAAGACAATCCGTTTATGGCGGGCGCTTTCCACGGTGTTGGCGAAGGCGAATGTGTAATTAACGTAGGCGTTTCAGGACCAGGCGTTGTATATAGGGCGGTTAAAGACGCGCCTAACGCTAATATCACCGAAATTGCCGAAATTATTAAAAAGACTTCCTTTAAAATCACAAGGGTTGGTCAACTTATGGCAAACGAGGCTGCAAAACGCCTTAACGCCGAACTTGGTATCGTTGACCTTTCGCTTGCTCCTACCCCAGCGATTGGCGATAGCGTTGGTAGAATTTTAGAAGAAATGGGCTTATCCACCGTTGGCGGACACGGTACTACCGCTTGCCTTGCTATTCTTAACGACGCCGTTAAAAAAGGCGGTGTAATGGCAAGTTCTAAAGTTGGTGGTTTATCGGGCGCGTTTATCCCTGTAAGTGAAGACGAAGGTATGATTTCCGCTGCGGAAAAAGGTGTTTTAACGTTTAATAAACTTGAAGCGATGACTTCAGTTTGCTCGGTTGGCATAGATATGGTTGCTATCCCTGGCGACACACCAGCGTCAACTATATCCGCTATGATAGCCGACGAAGCGGCAATCGGTATGGTTAACAATAAAACTACTGCCGTTAGGGTTATTCCCGTTCCTAATAAAAAAGTTGGCGAGTTCGTTGAGTTCGGCGGGCTTTTAGGTAGAGCGCCTATTATGAACGTATCTAAAGAATCGGCTGAAAAATTCATTTCGCGTGGGGGAATAATTCCTGCGCCTATTCACGGTAATAAAAACTAATATGGAAAGACTTGTAATTGCCTCGGGCAACAAAGGCAAAATTAAAGAAATTAAAGAAATTTTGGGCGGTATTTTTGAAGTAGTTCCTATGAGTGAACTTGGCTTTAATAGCGACATTGAAGAAACGGGCTCTACCTTTTTCGAAAACGCTTTAATTAAAGCCAAAACGGTATCTCTTGCCCTTAACGAAAATGTGCTTGCCGACGATAGCGGGCTTTCAGTTGACGTTTTAAACGGCGAGCCAGGCGTTTATAGCGCTAGGTATTCGGGCGAACACGGCAACGATAAATCTAATCGCGACTTGCTCCTTAAAAACCTTGAAAACCAAACTAATAGAAAAGCAAAGTTTATATCTTCAGTCGTTCTTTACAAAAAGGACGGAAGTTATATCGACGGCTACGGCGAAACTTGTGGAACGATTTTACACGAAGAAATGGGCGAAAATGGTTTCGGTTACGACTGTATATTTTTAAGCGACGATTTAAACAAATCTTTCGGCGTTGCCTCTGCGGAAGAAAAAAATTCGGTAAGTCACCGTTTCCGCGCCATACAAGATTTATATAAAAAGTTAGCAAAC
>JAZURK010000120.1:0-2278 GCA_045606165.1 Christensenellaceae bacterium | reverse complement strand
TTAACGTCAATTCTTGGGAAGATTGGTTGCGCTTTAACAACCGAGATACCACCCTTTAAAACACCAAATTTAACGTTGTCAAAGTTAGTTTCTTCTTTACCGTCAATACCAAAAAGTTCTAAAATTTTATCAGGCGCTTTTGTGATAAACGGCTTTAATAAAATAGCGCTTATTCTAATAACTTCCGAAAGAACGTACATAACGGTAGAAAGCCTATCCTTTTGAGTTTCGTCTTTACCGAGTTTCCAAGGTTCAGTTTCGTCAATATACTTGTTAGCGCGTTGAATAAGTTTGAAAATTTCACTTAAAGCAGTAGGAACGTCAATAAGTTCTATATTCTTTTTTACTTCCGCTAAAGTCGAATTTGCTAAAGAAATAACTTCGTTATCAAGATCGGTATAATCCGTTGGGTTTTGTAAAACACCGCCAAAGTAT
The DNA here is from genome assembly GCA_045606165.1 of Christensenellaceae bacterium. Lineage (GTDB taxonomy): Bacteria > Bacillota > Clostridia > Christensenellales > Borkfalkiaceae > HGM11412. Next base: position 1,843 of record JAZURK010000120.1, on the reverse strand, counting down.
TGATTTATCATAGCGGTAGTTCTTGAAACGAGATTACCAAGGTCGTTTGATAAATCGCCGTTGATACGTTTAAGTAAACTTTCGTTAGTGTAAATACCGTCGTTACCGAAAGGAATTTCACGAAGAAGGAAGTATCTTAACGCATCTGAGCCGTATCTATCAACGAGTTCTTTAGGGTCGGTAATTTCAGTTTTGATATTTTCGCCTTTACTTTTTGAAAGTTTATCGCCACCGATTAAGAGCCAACCGTGACCGTATACTTGTTTAGGAAGCGGAATATCAAGCGCCATTAAAATTGCAGGCCAAATAATAGTGTGGAAACGAACGATTTCTTTACCTACCATTTGTAAATCTGCCGGCCAATATTTATTATATAACTCGTTATTATCCATACCGTAGCCAAGCGCTGTGATATAGTTAGTTAACGCGTCAACCCAAACGTAAACCGTGTGATTTTCGTCAAAAGTTACGGGGATACCCCACTTAATAGTCGTTCTTGAAACGCATAAATCTTGAAGACCTGGTTTAATGAAGTTGTTAACCATTTCGTTAACCCTTGATTTTGGTTGTAAAAATTCAGGATTATCTTCGTAGAGTTTTAAAATTCTATCAGCGTACTTTGAAAGGCGGAAGAAATAACTTTCTTCTTTGCCTTTTTGAACGGGTCTACCACAGTCAGGGCACTTGCCGTCTACAAGTTGAGATTCCGTCCAGAAAGATTCGCAAGGAGTACAATACCAGCCTTCGTATTCAGATTTATAAATCTCGCCTTTATCGTATAACTGTTTAAAGATGTGTTGTACGCTTTTAACGTGGTAATCGTCAGTCGTACGGATAAATTTATCGTAAGAAACGTCAAGGTCTTTCCAAATTTCTTTAAGACCGTCAACGAGTGGATTGATAAATTCCATAGGAGTTAAACCCTTTTCGCTTGCTTTCTTTTCGATTTTTTGACCGTGCTCGTCAGTGCCCGTTAAAAAGAAAACGTCCTTTTTAAGCATTCGGTTAAATCTTGCGATTGCATCGCAAACTACCGTTGTATAACAGTGACCGATATGCCAATTACCGCTTGGGTAATAGATTGGGGTTGTAATGTAAAATTTATTGTTTTCCATAATTACCTCCTAAAGAGCTTAACTTAAAGTTAATATAACTTTAATATTATACAATATAATTTTTTATTTGTAAAACTATTGAGTGGATAAATTACTATAAAAATTCATAACTTAAAGTATGAACGTTATTTTTTTGGTGATTTCTACCCTTTCTATTATAGCCATTACTATTATCAATCCCGAAAGTCTACTTTCGGCTTTTTCAACCAGCGCGAACAAAGCGCTAAATTTAAGCGTTAGTTTAATAGCCGTTTACGTTATCTGGCTTGGATTTATTAAACTGTTTGAAGAAAGCGGACTTCAAAAATATTTAACTAAACTATTTAAACCATTAATTAGGTTTTTATTCAATACTACCGATGAAAAAACCGCGAACGTGATTTCGCTTTCGCTATCCGCTAACTTACTTGGAATAGGCGGAATTGCAACTCCTTCGGCTATTGAAGGTATGCGACTAATGGATGAAAAACAAAACGAAAAAGGCAAACTTATGCTTTTTACTATATCTGCAACTTCAATACAACTACTGCCACTTTCGGTTATGCAATTATTAACGGAATTTGGTAGCGTAAACCCGTCTATTATATTTTTACCTACTCTTTTAACCACTGTGTTTTCTACGATTTTAGCAGTAATTTTAGTTAAGGTGTTTTGGTAATGACTAGTTATATTATTCCAATATTTTTAATAGCAATTTTACTAATTTGCGCCGTTAAAAAAATAAAAGT
>JAZURK010000119.1:0-6379 GCA_045606165.1 Christensenellaceae bacterium | reverse complement strand
GGAACTTGTGGCGTAGTAAGTTTTGGTGTAAAAGGCACTAGAAAAGACGCTGAAACCGTTATGAAAAATTTAAAAGTAGCATCTATTGAAACTCACGTAGCGGATGCGAAAACTTGTTGTTTACACCCAGCAAGCGCAACTCATAGGCAAATGACTGACGAGCAACTTAAAGCTTGCGGTATTACGCCAACTTTAATAAGATACTCTTGCGGTTTAGAAAATGCCGACGACCTTATTGAAGACTTAAATCAAGCGCTTAATCTTATCTAAAAGGACAAAATTATGCCAATAAAGATACCTAACAATTTACCTGCGGCTAAAACGTTGACTGAAGAAAATATCTTTATTATGACGGAAACTCGCGCTATTACGCAAGATATCCGTCCACTTAAGATATTAATTTTAAACTTAATGCCGAAAAAAATAGAGACGGAAACACAGTTTGCTAGACTTCTTGGTAACACTCCGTTACAAGTAGAACTTGAACTTATACACACGTCTTCTCATCAATCAAAAAATACCGCGCAAGAGCATTTACTTGCTTTTTATAAGACTTTTAGCGAAGTTAAAAATCAAAATTTCGACGGAATGATTATAACGGGCGCTCCCGTTGAACATTTACCGTTTGAAGAAGTTGAGTATTGGCAAGAACTTTGCGAAATAATGGAATGGTCGAAAACTCACGTTCATAGCACGTTCCATATTTGTTGGGGCGCTCAAGCGGGGCTTTATTATCATTACGGCATAAAAAAACGCCAACTTGATGATAAGCTTTTTGGTGTATTCCCGCATTATATCGAAAGAAAGAATATTCTTTTTAGGGGCTTTGATGATATTTTCTACGTTCCACAGTCAAGACATACAACTGTAGATAGGGAAGATATAGAAAAAGTTAAAAACTTAAAGATTTTATCTTCTTCTAAAGAAACGGGCGTTTACGCTATTGCAACCGACCAAGGTAGACAAATTTTTATAACAGGGCACTCTGAATACGATGCGGATACTTTAAAAAACGAGTATTTGCGCGATGTGTCGCAAGGTAAAAAAATTACCATACCATATAACTATTTTCCAAACGACGACCCAACTAAAGAACCTATCGTTTCTTGGCGCGGTCACGCTAACTTGCTTTTTAGTAATTGGCTTAACTACTTTGTATATCAAAGCACGCCATACGACATTAAAGAAGTTAAATAATTTAAGATTATATCGAAAAATATACAATATTTTCTATTTTATTATTAAGGAGTATTTATGACTAATTGGCACGGATACAAATGTGAAGAATTCGACTTTCAAGGCGCTTATGCGATAGTGGTTTTTCCTAATTGTAAACCTAACGGAAAACTTGCGCTTAAGACGGAGTATTTTGAAGAATTCCCTAAAACGCAAATCGACCTTTTAGAAAAAGGCTACCATTTAGCATACGTTAAAAATATTAATAGATGGGGACGCGATGAGGATTTACAAAGAAAAGCGGATTTCGTTGATTTCGTTTCTCAAAAATATAATTTAAGTAAAAAGTGTGTTCCCGTAGGTTTAAGTTGCGGTGGCTTGTTTGCTATTAAGTTCGCGGGGTATTATCCCGATAAAGTTTCAGTACTTTACCTTGATGCGCCCGTTGTAAACATTTTATCTTGTCCTTGCAGTATGGGTGCTAATAAAAATCAACCTATTCCAAGAAGTGAAATGTACGATGCTTTAGGTCTTGACGACGTAAGTATTTTATCGTATAGAAAGCACCCGCTTGACTATATTCCCGTATTAGTTGAAAATAAAATCCCTGTTGTTATGGTTTACGGCGACGTTGATGACGTCGTTCCTTATAACGAAAATGGTATTTTAGTAGAACAAGCGTATAAAAAGGCAAATCTTCCTATTCAAATTCACGTTAAACCAGGTTGTGGACACCACCCACACTGTTTAGAAGATAATACGGAAGTTTTAGCGTTTATCGAAAAATATGACAACTAAATTACAAGCCATTGCGGTTGCAATGGCTTGTTTTATTTATTTTTTCTATAATTAAGTGGCGTAACTTTATATTTTTCTTTAAACACTTTTGTAAAGTACGCAGAATCGGTAAATCCTAAATTTTCGGCAATTAAATTGATTGGTATTGTTGTAAACTTTAAATATTCTATAGCCTTGTCAAGCCTTAACTTAATACGATAGTCGGTAGGGGTGTACCCAAGCAGTTTTTTGAATAACTTTCTAAAATAAACTTCACTAACGTTGCAAATTTCGGCTAAAAGGGGGAGTTCAAAGTTTTTATCGTAATTTTGGTGTAAATATTCAACTCCGTTTTTTATAAGCGCAAACTCATCGCTAAAAAATTCAAGTTTATAAAATTCATCGCATAAAATATTAAACGCATTATATATTTCGGTATTGAATTTATTTTTAATCTCGTTAAAACTATACGATAATCGTTCAATTTCGTAAATTACTTTTTTTATTTTTGTAGAATTAAATACAAAAATCTCGCTATCTAGCAAATATTCGCTCGTTTCACTAAAAAGTTTAAAGTTGACGCCAATACTTGAAATTAAATTATTGCTATCAAGTGAAAAACTTGTTATATATTCAGCACCTGCTGGAATATAAACTAAATCTCCGCTTTTTGCAGTTAATTTTCTACCGTTTTTTAACGTGTAATCGACTTTTCCATTTTCAATAAGCAAAAATAAGTGGTATTCTTTAGGCTTGTTTATGCAAGACCAAACGTCGTTTTCTTGCCAAGTTTGTTTTAATACGTTTACAAAATTGACGGTGTATTCGGTTTTTAATATTTTCATTAAATCAAACATATTGATATTTTATCACTCTAAATATTATATGTCAATAGTTTCGAATAATTATATTTTTATATTGATTAATTTATTTACTCTTTTAACTAATTGGTGTATAATGTTATCATAAAGGAGATACAACTATGAAACAAACTTCTTGGGAAATTATTTACACAAGTTTTAGCGGTATGTCAAGACGTGCCGTTGAGTTTTTAAACAAAGAAATGGGTCAGTACGTTTTACGTCAACTAGGTGAGTATTCTATTCACGTTTTACCTATAAATAAAGAAACGGATAATCAAACGATTGAAAATAGCGCTATCGTTATTTCTTTATACAATGATAGTAAACTTATTCAAAAATACGTTAAGCCTAATGAATTTAAAGAAAACGGCTTTATTTTAAGGGTAATTGATAACCCGGATAAGCCAAATAATTCAATAGTATTAATTACTGCAAGTGATGAAAACGCCCTTTACCGTGGCGCGGTATATTTTATAGACGACTATATAACTAAATATTCGCCAATGTTATCGGGTAAACTTCGTTATAGATTTTTTGATGGCAGATTAGTTCCTGGCGAATACGTTGAAGAAATCAAAAGTAAAACTCGTTCAATATTCGCTTGGGGACACGCTATTAACGATTATCGCAAATATATCGACAATATGGCGCGTCTTGGCTTAAACCAACTTATACTTTGGAATGATTACGCGCCAATTAACGCTAAAGATATCGTTGAGTATGCGCACTCGTATAATATTGAACTTATTTGGGGTTTTGCTTGGGGTTGGGACGAAAAGCGTTGTAAAAATCTTATGTGTCTTGACGACGATATCCTTGCGGAAATGAAAAAGAATATTTACGAAACTTATTATTCTACTTGGCAAGGTTTAGGTGATGGTATTTACTTCCAATCGTTTACCGAAACGGAAATGGATACTTTAAACGGTAAGTGTATAGCCGAAGTCGTTACTGATTTTGTAAACGAAGTTGCAGGCGAACTTTTAAAGAAAGAGCCTAATTTACATATTCAGTTTGGTTTACACGCTTTATCCGTACATAAATATATCAATTTTATTGCAAACGTTGATAAACGTATAGAAATTTTATGGGAAGACTGTGGTGATTTCCCATACAGTTACGGCGTGTTTAATCTTTGCAGTGAAGAACAATTTGAAGAAACTGTAAAATTTACTAAAGATATCATTCTTTTAAGGGGAAAAGATGCTAAAACGGGTATTGTCTTTAAAGGACATTGCACGCTTGATTGGACTAAATTTATTCACCAAAAAGGTCCGTTTATTTTAGGCGAAAACTCTGATTTTATTACCGAACACGATAAATATTTAAGAAGTAGCGGTTGGAATACTCTTTCTTCCGGTTGGATAAAAAACGGCGATAGAGCAAGGCGAATTACCGAACTTGCGCTTGAACTTGACGCTAACGTTAACTTATGTATGGCGGGCGCTTACGATGGTGGCATCTGGCTTCCTATGGCGCTTTGTGCGGATATATTTAAAAATCCGTGTGAAGACTTTAGCGATATTTTAGAAAGAGTTAATGCTCGCGAAATAGTTGAGTACAAATAAGATTATGGGATATTTTTACTTATTCGTTTCTAAAATTATAGCCGTTGCAAAATCCGTATTCGTAAAAAAATGCGGTAAAATTGCTACGGGATTTAAAAATAACGTTTTAACTAACTTATTAAGAGCGTTAGGTTGCTTTATTATAAGTACGGTTATGTGCTTAATCGTTGGCTTTTCAAGTATGGATAAAGAAGGTTTACTCTTTTCTATACTGTCGGGCGTAGCGAACGGACTTTTTATGTGCGTTTGGTTGCTTGCAGCGACCAACGTTTCAGTTTGCACCGTTGAAGTGTTTTCAATGGTTGGCGGGGTAGTCGTTCCATTACTGCTCGCGCCCGTGTTAATTAACGGTGATAGTGTAACGATTTTACAAGCAGTAGGCTCGCTAATATTACTTGTTGCCGTGTTTATGTTTAGTAAAGGCGGGTTCGGGGGTAAGTTTAACTTCAAAAGTATTTTTGCCCTTGTTTCTTGCGTGATTTGTAATGCTATAGTTATGGTTACGCAAACTTGTTATTCACATTATTCAAAGGGGAGCAGTGAGGATTTTCAGTTTTATACTTTTCTATTTGCAACGGCTACGCTTTTAATAGTAAGTTTACTATTGCATATAATTGATAAGAAAAATCCGCAAAACGATGAAAGCCCAAAATTTAATAAAAAGGTTTTACTGTTTACCTTTTTTGCAATCGTGACGCTTTATTTTTGTAATTTCTTTTCTAAACTTTCTACCGAGTTTTTACCGCAAACGGTATTTTATCCGCTATCGTACATAATAGCGATGCCGTTAACCTTTTTAGTAGACGTTATTGTGTTTAAAGAAAAAATAACACCGCTTAACGTTATCGGTTTAATATTGGTAATTACTGCGGGAGTTCTTGTAAATATTTAAGATTTTATCTTAAAAAGTGACATTTTAACATATTAAAGTGACATTTATATATTGCAATATAAATTGATGTTTGATATAATTGTATCAAGGAGATTTATTTATGGAATTTTACGAAAGTTTTGAAAGAGTTGGTACACTTCCTCATAGAAGTTATTATATTCCGTTTGCTGAAAATGATAAGATAGAAACTGTTTATGGTATTATCGATAGAAATTCTAGTTCACGCTTTACTTTGCTTGATGGTATATGGCAAATTAAACAGCACGATACTTTAAACGATGAGTTTGACGTTAACGAAGAATTAACGGCTGAAATTCCCGTTCCGTCTTGCGTGCAACTTCACGGATACGATTACATACAATACGTTAACCAAAAATATCCTTTTCCTGTAATTTATCCAAAAGTTACAAAAGATAACCCTTACTGGCATTATAGAAGGGAATTTAATTATAAAAAACAATCGGGTAATAGAAGCTACTTGATTTTTGAAGGCGTTGATAGTTGTTTTTACTTGTACGTAAACGGCAAGTTTAAAGGGTATTCGCAAATCTCTCACGCCGTTTCGGAATTTGACGTTACAAATTTACTTAAAAACGGCAAAAACGTTATTGACGTATTCGTTGTTAAGTGGTGTATTTCTTCATATCTTGAATGTCAAGATAAATTCCGTTTTTCTGGTATTTTTAGAAGTGTTTATCTTTTAAATCGTCCTAAAAAACATATTAAAGACTATGAAATTATCGCTACCTATAATGGAACAGTTGGTAATTTATACTTTAAAAACTTAAGTTACGTTGATATTAGCCTTGATTTTGATGGTAAAATTTATACCGTTTTACCGCGTAAGGAAATTAATATTAAGGTGGATAACGTTAAGGTTTGGTGTCCCGAAAACCCTAACTTGTACGATTTGATTATACGCGCTAATGGTGAAAAAATCATTGAAAAAGTTGGTTTTAGGAATATTAAAATTGAAGGTAAAATCTTTAAATTTAACGATGAGAAGTTTAAAATTAAAGGTGTAAACCGCCACGATACTCATCCTGAAACTGGTTATACGGTAACGCTTGAAGATATGTATAACGATTTAGCGCTTATGAAGT
>JAZURK010000118.1:0-3342 GCA_045606165.1 Christensenellaceae bacterium | reverse complement strand
TCTATTTGATTTTAACACACTTATAACACCTTGTCAATCTATCTTGTTTTTTATTTATTTAAATAAATTATACATTTTCCTAATTTATTTAGATAAATTTTATAAATTCCTAATTTTTATTATTTGTTTTTGACCTTCCTTTACATTTTAAGCCACAATTGTTATAATAATTATAATGGGTAGAAGTTGGCTTTTGTTTTTTAAGTCGTTTTATTAAAATACCCTGTTACGTTTAAGGAGTAATTATATGGACAAAAAAGAAATTGCTTTACAAGAGCATGCTAAATGGCACGGTAAAATCGAAGTTGTAGCACACGCGCCTATCACAAACCCCGAAGAACTTGCCGTTGCTTACACGCCTGGCGTTGCTGAGCCATGCTTAAAAATTTCCAAAAACGTTGATTTATCATACGTTTACACCCGTCGTTCTAACTTGGTTGCCGTTGTAACCGATGGTACTGCCGTTTTAGGTCTTGGAGATATCGGTCCCGAAGCAGGTATGCCTGTTATGGAAGGCAAATGTGCTTTATTTAAGACGTTTGGCGACGTAGATGCATTTCCTTTATGTATCCGTTCTAAAGAAGTTGATGATATTGTAAACACCGTTAAACTTTTAGCCGGTAGTTTTGGTGGGGTTAACCTTGAAGATATTTCCGCTCCACGTTGCTTTGAAATTGAAAAACGCTTGAAAGAAGTATGTGATATTCCAATTTTCCACGACGATCAACACGGTACGGCAATAGTTACTTTAGCCGCAATGATTAACGCTTTAAAACTCGTAAACAAAAAGATTGAAGATATTGAAGTTGTTGTTAACGGCGCAGGTGCAGCAGGTATCGCTATAACCAAACTTTTAATGAGTAAAGGTCTTAAAAAAGTTATTTTATGCGACCGCATGGGCGCAATTTATCAAGGACGTGAAGGACTTAATGATATTAAGGCTGAAATGGCTAAAATTTCAAATCTTGAAATGAAAAAAGGCAGTTTAGCCGAAGTAATTAAGGGTGCTGACGTATTTGTTGGCGTTTCTGCGCCAGGTAGTTTAACTAAAGAAATGGTTAAAACTATGGCCAAAGACCCTATTATTTTTGCTATGGCAAACCCTGTTCCAGAAATTATGCCTAATGAAGCAATTGAGGCTGGGGCAAAAATTGTAGGTACGGGTAGAAGCGACTTTCCTAACCAAATCAATAACGTTCTTGCTTTCCCTGGTATTTTCCGTGGTGCACTTGACGTACACGCACGCGATATTAACGATGAAATGAAACTTGCCGCTGCTGAAGCCATTGCAAACGTAATTCCTGAAAGCGAACTTACACCTGAATACATTATTCCAGATGCGTTTAACCCATCTATTAAAGAAGCCGTTTCATCAGCAGTTAAAGAAGCGGCTCGCAAAACGGGTGTTGCTAGACTTTAAAAAAATAAAAAAATATCAAAAAACCTATTATAAGTGCGTCAGTAATAACGATTATTACTGACGCACTGTTTATATTTGTCTTTTAAAGTAAATTTTATTTTACTTCATACACAAAATTGACAAAGTTAAAAAAAACGATTATACTATATTTAATTAACAATTAAATAAGGATTTAGCGTATGAGATTAGTAATTAAAGTGGGCACGTCTACGTTAGCACACGCAACGGGAAAATTGAATATTCGTTTAACAGGCGAACTTTGCCGAGTTATAAGTGATTTAAAAAACGCGGGGCACGAAGTTATTTTAGTATCTTCGGGCGCAATCGGTATGGGAGTTGGCAAACTTGCGCTTAATAAAAAACCAACGGATATCCCAACAAAGCAAGCGGCGGCGGCCGTAGGTCAATGCGAGTTAATGTATACTTACGATAGATTATTCACCGAATACAGCCACACCGTAGCGCAAATTCTTTTGACGGGTTCCGACTTTACGTCAACCGAACGCCATGAAAATTTTAACAACACAATTTCTCGATTATTAGAACTTGGGGCACTTCCTATTATTAATGAAAACGACACGATTGCAACGGAAGAAATCAAAGTTGGCGATAATGATACTCTTTCCGCATTAGTAGCCGTTTCAGTACAAGCCGATTTACTTATTATTCTTTCGGACGTGGACGGTCTATATTCGTCAGACCCACGTAAAGACCCAAGCGCAAAACTTATCGAAGAAGTATCTTGCGTTAATGAAGAAACTCTTTCACTTGGAGGAGATGCGGGCTCTACTCTTGGCACGGGCGGAATGAAAACAAAATTATCAGCCGCCAAACTTTGCACTAACGCAGGCTGTGAAATGATTATTGCTTGCGGAAAAAATCCTGAAATTTTATACGACGTTATTAACGGCAAAAAGGGTAAGTTTACTCGCTTTTTAGCCAAGAGGTAATAATATGAAAAGCATGAAAGCCATTTTAGAAGATGCAAAAGTAGCATCTCGTGAATCGGCAAAATTAACAACTGAAATTAAAAACAAAGCATTACTTCATATGGCGGATGCTCTCGAAGAAAATGCGGACAAAATTTTAAAGGCTAACGAATTAGACGTTACTCTTGCTAAAAGTATTTTGTCCGACGTAATGCTTGATAGACTACGTCTTACTAACTCGCGTATAGCAAGTATGGCGAAAGGCATACGTGACGTAGCGTCACTACCCGACCCCGTAGGAGTTTGTTTAGAAAAAAACACGCTTAATAACGGCTTAACGATAGAGAAAACACGCGTACCGTTAGGTGTTATAGGTATAATTTACGAAAGTCGTCCTAACGTAACGTCGGACGCTGCCGCACTATGTTTTAAAAGTGGTAACGTTTGTATTTTACGTGGTGGTAAAGACGCTTATAATTCTTCTAAGGCAATAGTTACCGTGCTACGCTCGGTACTTGCAAATATGGGTATTAATGAGAACTTTATCAATCTACCTTCCGACACTTCACGCCAAAGCGCAACCCAACTTATGACGGCGGTAGGCTACGTTGACGCACTTATTCCACGTGGTGGCGCAGGACTTATACGCTCGTGCGTTGAAAATGCAAAAGTACCGTGTATTGAAACTGGAACGGGCATTTGCCACGTATACGTTGATAGTGACGCAGATATTTATAAAGCGCTCGATATTATCGACAATGCAAAAACTTCACGCCCATCAGTTTGTAACGCTTTAGAAGTATGTCTTATAGACCAAAAAATTGCAATCGAGTTTTTGCCATTACTAAAAGCAAGGCTGGTAGACAGTCGAATAACTTCTTCATTACAACCCGTAGAACTTCGCGTTTGTGAAAAGTCGTACGCTATCATAGGTGGCGTTAAAGCAAGTGAAAACGATTTTGATACGGAGTTTTTAGATTATATTCTTGCCGT
>JAZURK010000117.1:0-4007 GCA_045606165.1 Christensenellaceae bacterium | reverse complement strand
GAAAAAATAGAAGATATTTTTAATACCTTTGCCGTTGCAAATTCGCGTGAGCACGAGCTCGTTTTAAATTACACCAGCTGTTACAATTCCCCATCTTTTCCGCCCGTTTACGCGGGAATTCCCGCCCGCGAAATAAACGGTTGGCTAATGGATACTCTTACCAAAACAAACGGCCCTTTAGGCACGATCGTTTGCGATTTTATTACCTACGATCTTGCAAAAATAATTATTGAGAGGAACTTTATATGAAAAAATTGAGTTTTATTCTACGCATAGCCGTAAGCGTTTTAGTAGTTATAGTATCCCTCGCTTTTACCGTTTTAGAAGCAACCCTCTTGTTTGGAGGAGATTTTATGCTGTATCAAATAAAAACGATTGCTTTTATTCAGCAATTTTTAAAACTTTTAATCGCTGCAGCAGCGCTACTATTAAGCGTAATTTCGGTTATTAAAAACAAGCAAACCTTTGTATTTGCAAGTTTTTGTATTTTTATAGCTATGATGGTAGCCACTCCGTTTATGAGCAATAATTTTGGAATTTATTTTTCATTACTCGCCGCACTCTTTTGCTTAACGCAGTTTTTTAGCTATAAAATTAGCGCTAAAAGTTAAGTTATTTTAAACAGAGAATGACCAACGCTTATTTTTAAAAACTCGCATACTTAAAAACGACACTACGTTATAACTATTTTACAAAAAATTTTTAGACGTTATAAAAAGACTAACGATAAGTTATCGTTAGTCTTTTTTTCTTTGTATAACCTTGCTACTTGCTTACAAATTATTTTGCGCTCTTCTTTTCTCGCCGTTTAAAACAAATGCAGCAACTTTATAAATTTAAATTACCTTTGTTTGTTTACATTATTTGCTCAATCGCTGTTTTTTAAACGCTCCGTTATCCTTACCAATCTTGGTCTATTATACCTTTGAAGTATTACAAACGAAAGATCAAACAGCATTGCCAAAACTGACGTTATTATTAGAGCGGAAGCTCCACCCAAAAAGGGGATTAAAATAATTGGCAAAGCACTAAACACAATAATGATTTCGTGAACGATTTCTGCCTGACAGGTTGCGCCAATAATTTGCTTAACCGTATTTCGACCTACTTCAAACGTATCCGGACTGTACGTGGGAAGATATTTTTTCCACTCGCGCACACCCAATAGCTTGTAAAGCTTGCTTTCGAACCTCTTTTCGCAAAACCACGCGTTTTTATAATTGGCCTTATTTTTCATAATGGCGTTTATGACATAACCAACCGCAAGCCTCATTGCAAAGTGATAAAGCGTAACACCAACGGTAATTGTAACAGTTAAAGCGATATCATTTTTTGTTACGAGAAAAAGGGGCAAGCATATTGCAAATACTGCAAGCAATACACACGTTGTAAAAATCATTTTTTGTTTCAAAAAATATCCTCTCAAATTATTATTTATAAATTCATTATATCATAAAAGTAAATGCAATTCAATTTATTTTACGCAAATAAAAAACTTTGCTTGCCTAACACAAAATTTTATTAACTATTTGTTTTAACCTCTCTAATTAGCGCAAACTTTTTACCTTTTTTATTAAAAAAGTGCCCGTATAACGCGATTAACCGAACTTTGAGCAACAAAAAAACAGCGGTACACCCCGCTGTTTTTTTGCGTTAACTAAATTATATTTTTTGCCATACGGCGTATAATTCACTACCCTCTTTAAGAGTTTTTATTTGTTGCAACGAACAAAGCGTTTTGTAATATACCTCTTGGCTAAACAATTCGTTAACAGCTTGAGTTCCAATTACTATTTCGTTACTGTTGGGAGTAAGCGACCAACCCGCAAAAGTATAACCGCTGCGGTAACTTATTTGAACGGTTGCAGAACTTCCAAGCGGATAAGAACCCGCATACATATTGTTGCTAGCTTGATCGTGCTGCCAGTGCTTAACGGTAAAAGAATATAAATAAGGAGCTTCGGTTTGGCTTCCTCCTGCAAACGAGCAGCACCAAATTTTTGTGCCACCTCTTATCCAGTCGGGATCGGTTGCATTATTTTGCCCCTCGTACCAACCTTCGTTTGCGCTAGAACGATCGGAAATATATACCGTTCGCACCCCTAACGCCGTTGAGCCTATATTTTGCACCGCGCCCGGCAAAAGTACGGTTGCGCGATTACAGTTATTAAACGCCCTTTCGCCAATTTCTAAAACGCTTTCGGGTATTACGATATTGGTTATACCGTTACAATTTTCAAATGCTCCGTTTCCTACAACCTCAAGCCCGTAAGGTAAATTTAGAGAGGTTAATTTTAAACATTTTTCAAACGCGCCCTCTCCTATGCTGTTTACCGTTGAAGGAAGGTTTAATTCGCTTATTGTGCTATGAGCAAAAGCCTGATTTTTTATCTCGTATAATCCCTCGGGTAATACTATCTCTTGCGCGGGGCATTTATAGAATGAGTTTTGGCCAATACTATTGATATAATTGGGTATTTCACTTGCAATACATCCGGCTATAAGTTGATTATCGGCTATTTCGATAATACAGTTGCCCTCACTTTTATAAACGGCGTTGCCATCGGCAACGGTTAGACTTTTTATGCTTTTTAAAGAGCTTGCAACGTCTGGCGAGATATATTCTACCGAGGCGGGAATGGTTAAACTTTTTAGTTGAGCGCAGTTTTCAAATACCGCAGAAGTTCCGGTTTCGCTTTGCTCTCCTATAAAAAGCAATCCCTCGTTTAAAGTAACGTTTTCCAAGTCGGAGCAGTAGTTAAACGCGCCGTTATTAATATACTTAACCGATTGAGGAAGGGTAATTTGCATAAGCCCGTGCACGCCGTAAAATGCGTTACGCTCAATAATTTCTACACCCTCGGGAATAATGCTTGCTTTACAACCAAGAACTACCGCATTATCTGCTCTGCGAATAACGCAGTTGCCTTCACTTATAAATTGGCTGTTTAATGGTTGTACGGTTAACGACGTTAAGTTATCGCAACCGGCAAAAACTTGTTCTTCAATTTGAGTTATGCCGATGGGAATTTCTAACTCTTTTAGGTTTTTGCAATCCTTAAACGTGCCCTCTTGTATAGTTTGAATACTTTCAGAAAGAACAACCTTATTAAGCGAACTGCATCCGCTAAAAAGCTCTTTTCCTATGCGGTACACGCTGTTAGGTAACGAAACTCTTTCAAGAGAAGTGCAGTTTTTAAACACTACGTCCCCTAAAATTTCTATCCCTTCATCGATATATACCCTTGTTAGGCTTTTACAGTTATAAAAACTTCCGCTACTAATTTCTTCTATAGTAGAGGGGATTATTACTCCCGTTAAATTAGTACAGTTTCTAAAACCCATGCCGACTATTTGCGTTATAGGGCGGTTATTATAGGTTGCGGGAATAATAAGTTTTCCGCTAACCTTTTCAGGATCGCTTGCATAAACGCCGTATTCCATACCGCCTTTTAAGCTTTTTAATCCTACGCCCTCAAGCGACGTGGAAGTACTGCGTACACAAACGCTTATGGAATTAGACCACTTTGAGTCCTCGAAGTTTTTCCAATCGCCAAAAGCGAGTACTCTTATAGTGTAATCGTTAGGGCGAGCGGTAACGGTAAACAAATCAAACCAGTTGTTTTGCGTTTCGTATTCTACACCGTTAACCTCTATAGAGTAACCGCGACAGTTTTCCACCTCTTTCCAGCTAAGAACCTCGTCGGTAATAACCAACTCGCTTGGCGCCGGTAGTTGCTCTCTCTCCGATTGTTCTCTACACCCCCCGGTAAGAGTAGTTAAACAGGCTATAAGTGCAATAATAATAGCCGCTATTAAGTTTTTATTTATTGTTTTTTTCATATAACAGCCTCATTATATCGACTTGGATTTGTTTGCCTTACTTGATAAATTTTAATTTTTTAGGTTTTAATGGTATCCCAATAGTCACCGATAACGTCTTTACCTTTTTCTGGAATAGAGCCGTTGCTATTACCTTCTTCCATGTAAGTCGGATCGTAGCCATG
>JAZURK010000116.1:0-3051 GCA_045606165.1 Christensenellaceae bacterium | reverse complement strand
TTAACATCTTCTTCGGCTACGCCTAATCGGTCCGAATTAATGACGTAAATTTCATATTTTGGCGCGCCAGCATAACCTATGTCAAGTGGAACGTTATAATCTTTTTCATAATGGACGTTATATGAAACCTCAATTTGCATTGAGTAGTCTAATGTTGCGAGTTTTTCTAGTTCAAACCCCGACGGCGTTATGTAATATATGGCAGAAGATTCATTTCCACTCCAACATTTAATAACTGACGACTGCAAATGCTGAGTGTCTGCAAGCTTTACCCACTTTGCATAAAGCGTTGTATCGTTTTCAATATCTAGCGGGAATTTAACTTCGTTTCTAAGCGCGCTATCTAAAAACCAACCGTCAAACAAATAATCCTTTCTATAAGTCGACGGCGCAGTTTTTAAAGAAGTTGTTTTCTCAGAAGGTATTTCTGAACCACCGTTTACGTCAAACTTAACGGTATATTCTTTTGCTAACGGCATATCTATACTGCAATTCCCACCGTCATTAATTGAATCATTATTATCACTTGTTAGTGTGCTAGAATTACCACTGTTAATTCCGCCACCGTTTTCTTCATCGTACTCACACGCACTTGCAAAAAGCACGGTTGAAAGCACTAAGATTACGATTAATGATATCTGTAATAATTTTCTCATAAAACCTTCTCCTTCGTTTATTTTTATTAATATAATGTTACTATAACTACCAAAAAATGTCAATAGCGCATCTAATATATATTATTCAATGTACAACTTATTGTACTATTATTAAATTTGACACTTTAAATAAAAATCTGCGACTGTAGGAAAAGTCTTACAGTCGCATAATCTTTTGTGATTATCTGACGTTCTTCTTTGGTTTTTTGCGCTTTATTTTTGATATTAAACAATATAAAACGGTTATCAGTGCATATCCAATTATCAACGCTGTATAAATTATCTTGTTTTCGGTTGCGCTCCATAACGTTAAAAGTGGAAATAAAATAAAAATCGCCGAGTATTTAATTTTAATATTTTTAGACTTTTGAAGTAGAAAATAAAAAAGCATAAACCAAACGGGAACTACGACGCAAATAAATATTGTATAAATCAAATCAAAACCGTTAAAATAATTTGCAAACGCAAAGGTAATTAGCGTAAACGTTTGATTTACACCTAAAAACGTTAGGAAATATTTATTATTAAGCCACATATAAACGCGCTCGTTAAAGATAAGGGCAAAAAACTGCGTAAGCCCCCATAAAACGAAAAGCAAAAAGGCGAGAAAGGAAAAATTAGTAAAAACTTTATAATTTGAACTCAAAATTATTTTTACGGCAAAAAATAGCCCCGCCCAAGCAAATATTAAGTTTATTATGGATATAATACGCCATTTATTTGCGCTTAAACTTTTCATAAACTTCTCTAAAAAGGTAAAAATAAAAAGCACCGTAGAAGTACTTTTTATTGATTGTTAATTTATCGACTTAGTCGAAATCGTCGTACACGAAGTGTGGACAAGCAGCATCGCTTGGTGTTTTATCACAATAATTACACTCGCAATCATACCCGTCGCAAGAAACACAGTACGCGCAAGTCGTATTTGGACTGTAGCCACAGTTTGGGCAAGTTCTAGCACCAGTCGAAACAGAAAAACCGCATTCGCTACAAGAAACAATTGCCATAATTTTCACCTCACTTTTTATTAAAAATTAAATTTTTTTACCAGTCAATATCGTCTTCATACAAATAAGCCGGACAAGCAGCGGAATCCCCAGACTTTCCACAATATTTGCACGTTTCATCATAACCGTCGTAATCCCAGCAAGAATGACATCTTGCGTTTGGACTGTAACCGCAGTTAGGGCAAGTTCTTGCACCAGTTGAAACTGATGCTCCGCATTCGCGACATGTAACGATAGCCATAATTTTTCACCTCACCTTATCAGTCGTAATCGTTATACGAATAGTGTGGACAAGCAGCATCGTCGCCAGACTTTCCGCAGTAACTGCATTCGTCGTCATATGCGTCGTAAGACCAGCAAGAATGACATCTTTCGCTTGGGCTATATCCACAGTTTGGGCAAGATCTAGCGCCTGTCGAAACTGACGCACCACATTCGCTACAAGATACAATAGCCATAATTTTTTACCTCACTTTTTTAACAATTAAATTGTTTATTTAATCATACCACCAAAAAAGACCTTTGTCAATAGGCAATTTTATTTTTTACGGCTACGAATTTTTGCTTCTTGCATGTTTAACTTAAAGTCTTAATATTAGTTTTCATATTCGTATAATTTGTATAATCTTTTTGACGTTTTACCCGCGTAAACGTGCTTAAAAACAAATTTTTCAAAGCCTTTAAGCTCGTCTATTAAGTATTGTGGAGTAATAGTATGCTCTTTAATAAAAGTTAAGCCCGTATCTATTTCTAAAACACTTGAATTTTCTATACCGTAAACTTTAGTAACGCCCACGTCGTTTATAGGATTTTTTATTTTGCTCATTTTTACGGCAAACGGAGTATAACAGTCAACCAAAACAGATAAACGTGAAAAGTGAGTGCTTAATTTTGAAAAAGCTCGCTTTAATTCTTCGTTCGTTAAATACATGCTTACGCCTTCCAAAATCACGATTGCGCGTTCGCTTTTTGGCAAGTCTTGCAAGAAAGTGCCTTCCCTTATATCGTCGGCGATCATACGGTAGCTTTCCGTTTCTTTATAATAACGCTTGCGTTCATTGATAACAGTCGGAAAATCCACGTCAAGCCACAGCGCTAATTTATCACCAACTCTTTCCACTCTGCTATCCAAACCACATCCTAAATGCAAAACAATCGCATCAGGAAATTGCGCCAATTTTTCTTTTGTCCACGTATCAAATACGTTAGCGCGCATACTCATATAGTACGCTAGCCATTTAGATTTTGATTTTCCTTTTAACGGAAATTGTTCGCTTTCCCAAATTTCTTCGGCTTTTTTGTCGCTTAATATAATTCCTTTTTTACTAACGAGCGCTTTACCGTAAAGTGGGATATATAAAGTTTTATTAACGTTGTTCATTACCACC
>JAZURK010000115.1:0-3818 GCA_045606165.1 Christensenellaceae bacterium | reverse complement strand
ATAAACTTGGGAACTATAATTGGGAAGACGAAAAATTTATTGAAAGCAGGAAATCTTGCGATCATTACAGCAAGCCAATGAACGTATATGAAGTAAATTTCTGTTCCTGGAAGAGAAAAGAAAATGGTGAGTATTTAAGCTATAGAGATTATGCGAAGATGTTGATCCCATATGTTAAGGAAATGGGCTACACTCATATTGAAGTTATGCCCTTGCACGAGTATCCCTTTGACGGAAGTTGGGGGTATCAAGTTACGGGTTACTATTCAATTACTTCCCGTTTTGGCACTCCGCACGATTTTATGTACTTCGTAAACGAATGCCATCGCCACGGCTTGGGTGTCATTCTCGATTGGGTGCCTGCGCATTTCCCTAAAGACGCGCACGGACTTATGGAGTTTGACGGCAAGCCTATTTACGAATATCAAGGCAAGGATAGGCAAGAAAACGCTAACTGGGGTACGAGATTTTTCGACCTTGGTAGAGAAGAAGTTCAAAGTTTTTTAATCTCTAGCGCGGTTTTCCTTTTTGAAAAGTTCCATATCGACGGAATTAGGGTGGACGCGGTTGCGTCAATGTTATATCTTGATTACGACAAACAGCCTGGTGAGTGGGTACCTAACGTTTACGGTAACAATAAAAATCTTGAGGCTATTGCTTTCTTCCATAAACTTAACAAGGAAGTGTTTGGTAGATTTCCTTACGCGCTTATGATGGCTGAAGAGTCTTCCGCCGACGTAAAAGTTACCGGAACTATCGAAGAAGGCGGTTTAGGTTTTAACTTTAAGTGGAATATGGGTTGGATGAACGATATTTTAGCGTATATGGAAGTAGACCCGTATTTTAGAAGATTTCACCACGATAAACTTACTTTCTCGCTTATGTATTCGTTTAGCGAAAACTTTATTCTTCCTATTTCTCACGACGAAGTAGTGCACGGAAAAAAGTCCTTGCTAGATAAAATGCCTGGCGAATACCACGATAAATTCGCTAACAATAGGGCGTTTTTAGGTTATATGATGGCTCATCCTGGTAAAAAACTTACCTTTATGGGCGAAGAGTTTGGTCAGTTTAAAGAATGGGATTATAAAGAAGGATTGGAATTTTTCTTGACGGAATACACCCTTCACGAAAAACTCCGCGTTCTTTATAAAGATATTAACCTACTTTACAAAACCACCGAACCGCTTTATGAAATAGATTATTCTTGGGATGGCTTTGAGTGGATTGACGTAAATAATAAACTCGACAATATTATTTGCTTTAAGCGCACTAGTAAAAATGGTAAAGAATTGTACGCGTTAATTAGTTTTAACGGCGTGGATATTAGTAATTATTTCTTAAAATTACCAAGGGGTAAATATAAGGTTATAATGAATACCGACGACGTTAAGTATGGTGGAAACGGTTTAAGTAAAAAGCGCGTTTATACTTCAACTAATAATAAAAAATACAAACAGCACGGTTTTGAGATTAATATTCCTAAACTTACTTGCTTGTATTTAGAAAAATATAATTAATTTTGCTTATAGGGGGAAATTATGTTATCTAAAAAACGTTGTGTAGCAATGCTACTTGCAGGCGGTCAAGGCAGTAGACTTTACGCCTTAACGCACAAAATTGCAAAGCCGGCAGTTTCTTTCGGTGGAAAGTACAGAATTATTGACTTTCCGCTTTCTAACTGCGTAAATTCGGGCATAAACACCGTTGGCGTCTTAACGCAATACCAACCGCTTATTTTAAACGAATATATCGGTAACGGTCAGCCTTGGGATTTAGATAGAAACTTTGGTGGCGTTCATATTTTATCGCCTTATCAAGCAAAAGAAGGCTCGGAATGGTATAAAGGAACTGCTAACGCTATTTATCAAAACCTTTATTTCATAAAAAGGTATAATCCCGAATACGTTTTAATTTTATCGGGCGACCACATTTATAAAATGGACTATTCGGCTATGCTTGACTTCCATATTCAAAACAAGGCGGATTGCACTATTGCAGCGATAAGAGTGCCTATGGAAGAAGCCTCGCGCTTTGGTATTTTAAACACTAAAAAGACGGGCGAGATTTACGAGTTTGAAGAAAAACCTAAAGCGCCTAAAAACAACTTGGCGTCAATGGGTATTTATATCTTTAAAGCCGATAAACTTTATAAATATCTTGAAGAAGACGATAAACTTGAAAACACTAAAAACGACTTTGGTGGCGACGTTCTTCCTAGAATGTTAAGCCTTGGCGAAAAAATGATGGCTTACGAGTTTGAAGGATATTGGAAAGACGTTGGTACTATTTCTTCGCTTTACGATGCTAATATGGATTTACTTGGCGATACGCCTAACTTTGACGTTGACGATAGGGCTTGGAAAATCCGTTCAAGAAACGCGATTGCTCCACCGCACTACATAAGTGAAAACGGTAGGGTGGTTAATTCGGGTATTATTGCGGGTTGTGAAATTTACGGCACGGTAGAGAACTCGGTGCTTTCGCATAACGTTATCGTTGAAGAAGGCGCAGTTGTTAAAAACAGCGTAATATTCAGCGGTGCGGTTATTAAAAAGGGCGCAACCGTTGAAAACTCGATTATCGACGAAAACGTAGTTATTGAAGAAAACGCGATTGTAGGCGAATATAACGACGAAAAGAGCATTGCGGTAGTTGGTAGAAACGCGGTTATCCCTAAAGGCACTAGAGTTGCTAAAGGCGAAATCGTTGATGGAGCATTATGAGGTGAATTATGAACGCTTTAGGTTTAGTATTTTCAAATATACACGATAACAGTATTCCTGAACTCACTCAAGAAAGAACGATGGGTTCTATTCCGTTTTGCGGAAGATACCGTTTAGTAGACTTTACGCTTTCTAATATGGTTAACTCGGGCATTGCTAAAGTTGGTATCATTACTAAAAGTAACTATCAATCTTTAATGGACCACGTTGGTTCTGGTAAGGATTGGGACTTGGCTAGGCGCCAAGGCGGTTTGCATATTTTACCACCTTTCGGCTTAAAGGAAAACGTTTTATATAACACTCGTTTAGAGGCGTTAAGGGGCGCAAAAAACTTTTTAGAAAGAAGTGATGAAGAATACGTTGTTATGTCGGACTGCGACTGCGTTTGCAATATGAATTACGACGCTATTTTACGCGCGCACATTAAAAACAACGCGGATATAACTCTCGTTTACGTAAAGAAAGATTTTAAACAAGACGAAAGTTTTGACTCTAGCACCGTTTTAACGACCAATAAATCGGGTAGAGTAACTGATATAGCGTTTAATCCTAAACTCGACGGAAAGGTTAATTTATACGCCAACGTTTGTATTTTAAAACGCACTTTACTTCAAACGCTTATTGCAGAGGCGTTTACGCATAACTTTAGACATTTTATGAAAGATATTATTTCAAGAAATATCAATAATTTGCGTATTTTCGGTCACGAACATAAAGGCTATTTCGTAGTTATTAACTCACTTCAAAGTTATTATAGCGAATCTCTTAAATTCTTAAATAAAGAAGTTAGGGATGAAATGTTTAGAAATACCGACGTGTTTACTAAAGTTAAAGATTCCGCGCCTACTAGATACGGTGCAAACGCGGTGGTTAAAAATTCGCTTGTTGCCGACGGTTGCGTAATCGAAGGTACGGTTGAAAATTCTATTATCTTCCGTGGTGTAAAAATCGGTAGGGGTACGGTTGTTAAAAACTCTATATTAATGCAAGGCACAATAACGGGTGAAAACGTGCTTTTAAACTGCATTATCACGGATAAAAGCGTAGTTGTTAAAGATAGGCGCGTTTTATCGGGTTGTGAAACTCATCCGT
>JAZURK010000114.1:0-7451 GCA_045606165.1 Christensenellaceae bacterium | reverse complement strand
GTGTATATTCCCGTATTTAAAAATAGAAGTGACGTAGGTTTTCCGTTTGTTGTTTTAGAAAAGGACGGCGAGTTAAGAAGAAGTTCTCAAAAAGAAAGTTTTGAATATTTAGATTATTTAAATAAAAACTAAAAAGCGACGGCTAAAATTAGCCGTCGCTTTTTCTATTTAATATACAAAATTGTAGGCTTTAAGCAGTAAACGGTTAAATCTAATGTGTAAATATCGCCGTTTTTTGTAAACGGAACGTTTACTTTTTCGCCGTTAGGGGCAAGTGCTTTAATTTCCGTTACGTTATCCTTTACGTAAAGGGTAGGGTTTTCAATCTCGTCGGCACTCATATCAACAAGCGAAATAAGAAGTTCGCCGTTTTTAGTGTATCCCGCTTTTACGAAAGTTTCAATATCCCCCGTGTAGTAAGCAGGGATTTTATCCGCCTTTTTAATAAGCTTAATAAATTGTTTTTTACGCGTTTCGGATAAATACCCAAAACCAGCGAAGTAGGTTCTATCAACAGACGGCGCACCCGCAAATACCGTTACGTTACCGCCAAGTTCGTTTTTAAAGGTAACGGCGCTAGGGAATATTAAATCTTTAGTGATACTACCGTCTAAACTATTAAACGCGTAACTTTCAACAACGGCGTTTTCGTTGGTTACAACCAACTTTTTAATAAGCGGTTGAAGTGCCATAGTCGTAGTTTCGCCCACCGCAATTTCGCCTTTAAGAGGTGTTTTATCTCTTTCTTTAACCGAAACGCCTAAATATTTACCGTAGCCACGTTCTTCAAAAATTTTAGCGGATGCATAGTCTAAAATACAATGGCTTGATAAAATTTTAATAATTTCTTCATCGGTATATACGCTAGCCGTTTTACCACTTTGACTTTCAACGCAAATAACTCCGTCGTATTCTGTAGAGAAGTAAAGCGGAAGTCCAAGCGCTTCAAGCGCCCAGTTAGCCCAGCCACCGCTTTCATCGCTTGTAGGTACGTCTTTTCTTGGAGAAATAAAAGTGTTAAAGCCTTGCCACTTAATTCCTTCAACGTCTTTACTTAACTGTTCGTAAAATTTAGCGTATTTTGCCAAAATTTTGCGGTAACCTATACCGCTATTAGGTTCGTAAGGACCGCGCGTTAACCAGTGTTTAGCGCCTTTTATTCCTTCAAGGATAGAAACGGTGTATTGAGTGTGTAATTCAGACGCGTCCGTTGCGTATCTATTGTGCGGGCAAGTATCCGCTTCGGCTAAAATAAAATCAATATCGTTTTTTAGTTTTTCTTTTAACAAAGACGCTCTATGGCAAGAAAAAGCGAAGTGCCTTTTACCGGGAAAGCAATATCTACCGTTACTTATTCTCAAAATTGACGGATTGTTCCCCGCTAAAGTTTTAGCAATTTCTTCGGCTTGTTCGGCGTTGTAACCGCCTCCGCCACAGTCGGGACATAAAATAGTTGGGTCTACTTCATCTATTGCTTGCCTTATAATTTTAGCAAGTTCTACAAGTGAAGTTTGTTGCGCTTTGATATACGCGTCGTAACGTTTTTTGTCCCCGTTTTTTACTGCCGATAAAAGTTCTTCACGGGTAAGGTTTTCGCCTAAATATTCGTTTATTCGCTTTAAGTGAAGTGGGCAACAGCAACCGTTTGCAGGTCGGGCAATAAGCCTAAAATCATCGTCTATCATAATGGCTTTAGGTTTAGTTAACGCCACGCGTTTAATCATTTCGTAATAGTAAGATTTAAAGCCTTCGTCTAACGGGCAAACTACTTCTTGTTCTTTGCCGTCTTCAAAGCCAACGTAGGGTTGGAAAGTAAATTTTTCGCCAAGCACCCAACCGTGACCGAGTGACGATTGTATAAGTACGCCGTTAGGAATTTGCATTTGGTCTAAAATATCTTTAAACTTTTTGTATTGAGCGATAGTTTTGTCTACTTTATTAAGCGGAGTTTTGCCTTCAGGCACTAAACTCATAGAAAAAAGCGGACAAGACGAAATACCTAAAAGGTATTGCTGTTTAATATCTTCGCAAACTGTTAAAATTTGGTCGCTAGGCACGTTAAGGCGCATTATAGAGTAACTGTAAAGTGAACTTTCCATAAAATATCTCCCACACGTATATTATAACATTAAATTTTATGCTTGCAAGGTAATTCCTTTCATTTTATATGTAAAATTTCGCAAGTTACCGTATTGATTTTAAACTTTTTTTATGGTACAATAATTTTATTCAATCAAAGGGGAAAACTTATAATGAATAACGAAGTTAAAATCTTTATAGGCCACTCAACTAAAGACTTTAAAGATAGTATCCAAAACTTAAAAGAGTTTTTAGAAGAATTAAGTTCTTCTTTCGGTGCAAGCATTAAGGTTATGATTTGTGAAGACAAAACGGTGTCGGGGCAAGACGAAATCAACGAAAAGTGGATTAAGCCAAGCGACATTGCTTTTTTCTGCTTTAAAGATAGGGTTGGCGATTTTTCTAAAGAAGAACTTGAAGTGGCGGTTGAAGAGTATATAAAAAACAAATTCAACCCGCAAATTTTCGTGTATATTCAACAAGGCAACGAAAATGAAGACAAACTTCAAGAAATTATAGATAAACTAGAAAAAGATTATAGAATTTTCCATTTTGATTTCGACGAGTACGCTATAAAGTTAAGGTTTGCTCAAAACGTTAGCCAAACTTTAGGCGGTGAAGGTAAAGTCAAAGCCGAAGGCAGAAAAGTATTTATTGATGACAAGCCTATAAATTTACCAGTAAAAGAATTATCAGCAATAAAAAAGAACGATAACTATAACGCTTTGCAGGCGGAAATTAAAAAGTTAAGAAATCTTCGCGATGAGGCTGAAGAAGACGGCGAACAAGAAAAGTACTACGAGTTAAGCGAGCAAATCAACGCCAAAATAGCCGAACAAATCCAAATGGAAAAGGACGCGCTTAAAATTTACGAGTACTTAAACAACCAACTTAAAAAAGACGACGCCGATGAAGACGCTATTAAGGCTTTGGCGCTTGCAACACAAGGCAAGATTGAAGAAGGCTTGGCGCTACTTCCTATAGAGCAACTTTTAGAGCAGTCTAAAACGGTGGTCGAGGCGTATAATATAGGCAATCAACTTACCCAAAACGCTAAAGAAAACGCCACTAAATTAACTGAAAAAATCAACGCTAGAATTGACATTTTAATGTTAAAAATGAACGAAAACGGCGTTATTGACGAAATTATCGAACTATATAAGGCGCTTATTGAACAAAGTAAAGTTTTAGATGAACTTTACTACGAATTAGAACTTACCGCATTTTTGATTACTCATAACAAAACCGAAGAAGCCTATGAAGTCGCTAAAGAATACGTTGAGCGCATTGAAAGTTTTGATTTTGATAACGAGCAACAGCAAGCCTATACTTGCGGGGTTGCTTATAATAATGTTGCTAATTGTTGTAACTTGCTTTCAAAAATCCAAGAAGCGGAAGAGTATTTATTAAAGGCAATCGAAGTGTACGACGCATTAGTGGAAATTGATAGAGATTTCTATATTGAAGATTTAGCGGAAACTTATTATAATCTATCCGTACTTTACGTAAATTTATCAAAAAGTGAAGAAACGGAAGAAATTTTACTTAAAACCATTAAGTTAAGGGAAGAACTTGCTGAAAAAAATAGAGATGCTTATATTGATTCGCTTGCTAACTGTTACACGATTATCGCAGCGCTTTATAACAGAATTTCAAAAACGGTGGAGTCGGAAAGTTATAGTTTAAAAGCCATAGAAATCTACGAAGAACTTTACGAAAACGACGGCGACGTTTACCTTGATATGCTTGCTATTAACTATATAGGTATAGCAACGTTTTACAATAATAATTTTGATTTTAATAAAGCACTCGACTATAACGGTAAAGCCGTTGAATTACTTTTAAAAGGTCTTGAAACGGATAGCGAATCGCGCAAGCCGTACCTTGCTATGTGTTATATGAACATGGCGATTATTTACATTGCCACCAAAGATTACGATAAAGCATTAAAAAATTGTTTATTTGCAAAGGAATTATATGAAAAACTTTGCGAAATCGACTACGATAGAAATATTTGGCAACTTGCTATCGTTTACGATAATTTAGCATCGGTTTATTTAAGCACTAAAGATTATGAATTAGCAGAAGAAAACAACTTAAAAGCCCTTGAAATAAGGGAAGAACTTTACGCTTTAGACGACGTTAGGTTTGCGCCCGAACTTTGTAAAACTTATAACGAAATAGGGCTAATGTATCACACGCTAAAGCGCAATGACGAGGCGGAAGAATACTTTGCTAAAGCGCTAGAACTTGCAAACGTTCTTATTGAAAGGGATAGCGATATGCACACGCCGTTGATGGCGCAAATTTGTTATAATTTAAACCGTTATTATTTCGACAACGACAACCTAGATAAAGCGTTAGAATTTTTAGAATTTGCCCAACAACTTTACGATAGCCTTGCAAAACTTGATTATCAAAGGTTTATAGGTTCGTTGATGGAAACGTTTAAAGATTACGTTAAAATTTACGAAAAAATTGTAAAAACTGACGCCACCGAAGAAAACCACAAAAATATTATTACGGCAAGGCAAGTTTTATACGAATACAATAAATCGTGGTATTTTGGCGGACTTTCAACCGCATATAACAATCTAGCCTTGTTTTATAAAAATCAAAAACGCTACGATGACGCTGAAGTTTATTACGCAAAAGCTGTTGAACTTCGTGAAAAGCATTTAGATTTAAACAATCATACGGGAGTTTACTATCTTTCTATAATTTGCAACAATGCAAGTCAATTATGTTCGGTTATTGGTAAGCACGATAAAGCCGAAAGTTATAGTTTGCGCTCGATTGAACTTATAGAGCCGATTGCAAGCGAAAAACCCGAGTATAAAAAACACTTAATAACTTGCTATGTAAGAACGTCTTGGGTATATCACGATAAAGGCGACAAGCAAAAGGTAAAAGAATACGTAGACAAATCTAAACAGTACGAGGAAAAACAATGAGTTTCTTTTCAATATTAAGACAACCCGACGCTGTCGTCGGCGCAACTGAATTAACGCCTTTTCGCTTTGAAGAAAGCGCGCAAGATACTTGCCCTGTTAAATATGAATACAAAATTAAAAACGGCGTAGGTAAACTTATAGTTTATCCAAGCGGAAGTCCTATAAAATACTTAAAACTTCGCTTTCGCGGAGAACTTAACTTCGTAGAAAAAGTAATGGGCGACCAATGGGAGAGAAGTGGACTTAAAGCGTTTATAGAGTGGCGCTCTATTATGGCGCACCGCGTTTTACCGTGGTTTTGTTATTTAATCGGCGATAATACTACCGCTTGTTACGGCGTAAAAGTCCAGCCAAACGCAATGTGCTATTTTCAAGTAGACACGCACGGTATTTCTTTAATTGTAAACCTTTGCTCTGGAAACGAAGGGGTAGACTTAAAAGAGCCTATCGTTGCTTGCGAAGTCGTTGAACTTATAGGTAAAAAGGGTAAAGACTGTTATGAAGTTGCGTCAAACTTTGCTAAACTTATGTGCGAAAACCCCGTTCTTCCTAAAACGCCTGTTTACGGAATTTTAGATTGGTATTGGGCGTACGGCAACACTAGTGAAAAAACCGTTTTAGAAGAAACTGAAAAGTTAGTAGAACTTTGTAAAGGCAATAAAAATCCGCCTTACGTTATTATTGACGACGGCTGGCAAATTTCAAGGGAAGTTTACGAAGAAAACCCCGATTATATTGGTGGGCCTTGGGATAAGTTTAATTCTCGCCACCCTAATTTTGATAAAATGCCTAAAAAACTTCACGAAAAAGGCGCAAAAGCAGGCTTGTGGTTTAGACCGCTTTTAACTAAAGGCGATATCCCTAAAGACGCCGTGCTTTATAACGGCAACGGCGGTATAGTATTAGACCCGTCGCACCCATTTACTTTAGATAGGGTGTATAGCGACGCCAAAAGGTTTAAAGAGTGGGGATTTGATTTATTAAAACACGATTTTTCCGTTATCGACGGCACGCAAATTTTTAACTGTTCAAGCGATAAAGACGACGTGTATATGGTAAATAATAAAATCAAGTTTTACGATAAAACCAAAACTACCGCTATGATTTTTAAGGATTTATATAAAACTATCCAAAACGCTTTTGGTGGTGACGTTATGGCGTGCAACGCGTTTTCTCATTTGTCTGCGGGTATACACTCTATTTACCGCGTGGGCGACGACAATAGTGGACACGCTTTCGAGTGGACAAGGCGTGACGGTATAAACTCGATAATGCGCTTGCCGCTGAATAATTCACTTTACCTTTGCGACCCAGACGTAGGCACGTTTACTAAAAAAACGCCAAGCAAACCTAACCTTGACTTTTTGGAAATGTGCGCGCTTACGGGTATGACGTGTTTGGCGTCAATCACCCCTAATATTTTAACGGAAGAAGAAAAGAAAGAAATTTCGCGTATCTTTAAAATAGCAAGCGAAGGCGGTAAAAACTATAAAATCGTAAACTTTGACAAAAACGCCAACCCCGAAGAATTCATATCCCCTGACGGCAAAAACTATATCCGTTTTGATTGGGATAACCACTACGACGGCTCAAGAAATCTTGTCGACTGGTTTGATTAACATAATAAATAAAATCCAAAAACGTTTTACTTTGTAAAACGATATCGACCTTTACAGAGTAAAGGATATCGTGCAAAACTTGTTTTGCATATCGACACGAGCAAGGCGAAGTGATATATTTAAAAAAGACTAACCGCAGTTAGTCTTTTTTTTATTTTTAATTTTTAGGCTTAAAATTGCAGAAGAAATCAGTGCTTTCGGCGGTGTAAGGCACTCTACCTACTTTAGTATTATCGCAAGTGCGGTTGCGAAGTTCTTTTATTGGGTTAGGCGCAACTTCAAAACGGTAGTCTTTACCGTAACCGCGAATATGCGTGTCAATAACTAAATGGCTTGGTACGATTTCAATGGTTGGATTGATAATTCTTTGATACTCAAAGAAGTTAGCGTCAGAAGGCAATTCGCTAACCAAAGTGTAATCGTCAAGTAGCCCCGTATATTGCACGGTGGTATCTAGTATATTTCTAACGTACTCGATATTTTCGTGAAGTGAAATAGGTTCAGGGAACTCGCCGTCAGGGATTACTTCTTCGTAGTGTTTCTTTTCGTATTTTTCAAGAAGTTGACAAGCCTTTTGAAGATGCGAAATTTCAATATCCAAGTTTTCTTCCCAAAGCGACTTGATATACGCGTCAGTTTCCGTAACGTAGCACGACCAGTACAAATAACACTCGCAATACTCGTGCCAAAGTAGCATTTCAAGCCAAGTAGCGTTGCTATCCATAAGCGATTCGTACTGCGTAACGTGTTCTTCTTCAACTTGCGCTATTTCCATATACACCTTGCGGGCTAAATCGTT
>JAZURK010000113.1:0-2645 GCA_045606165.1 Christensenellaceae bacterium | reverse complement strand
ACCGCTTGGCCTCCGACTTAACTCCGTCTGCCGCTAACTATGAATATTACTTAAATATCGTTAAGCGTGACAGTGTTTTAAGAAAACTTATTCGCGGTGCGGACGAGATTATTTTAGACTGTAAAGTTAGTACCGATAGTTTTAAGTCAATCGCTAGGGCGGAGAGTATAGTTTACTCAATAAGCGAACAGTTAGAAACTTCATCTCTTACTAATATTAAAGGCGATATTGGCGACGTAATTGACTACTTTAGAAATATTCAAGAAGATAAAAACTTTATGCAAGGCTTAAAGACGGGTTTTACTTGTTTTGACGCTATGACACAAGGTTTACATAAAGGCAATATGATAATTATTGCCGCAAGACCATCGGTAGGTAAAACTACTTTCGTAATGAATATCGTAGAACACGTAGCAATAAAGCGTGGGGCAGTATGCGCGGTATTCGCGCTCGAAATGACTAAAAAGGAACTTGCAGAGCGTATGATGTACTCTGTTGCTTGTATTGATTCGCAACTTGCAAGAAACGGTCAGCTTTCTACTGACGACTGGTCTAGTTTATGGAACGCGCAAAAAATATTAGAGGCAACCGATATTTTCGTTGACGATACGTCAACCACAACCGTTCCCGATATTTTATCAAAATGTAGGCGTTTAAAGGCAACTAAAGGTAAACTTGACCTTGTTGTAGTCGACCATATTCAACTTATGAACGCCGTTAGACCAAACGATAGTAGGCAAGCGGAAATTACTGAAATTTCAAGGGGACTTAAAATGATTGCAAAAGAATTAGACGTTCCTGTAGTCGTATTATCACAATTATCGCGTTCGGTTGAAAAGAACTCGAGAAAACCAATTCTTTCCGACCTTCGTGAATCGGGCGCAATCGAACAAGACGCCGATATCGTAATGTTTATTCACCGTCCTGAAATGACGCCTGACGGCAAATCGGAAAATGCCGAAGAAGTAAAGAAAGACGAGGCTGAAATTATCGTTTCTAAAAACCGTAGTGGTCCTAGGGGTTCGTTTAGTTTAGTATTCAAGGGCGAACAATCGCGTTTTGCTAATATTGATACTAAAGCCCAAGAACCTTTTAAAAAACTTGAACCGCAAAATAACGATAAATTAAAACAATTAACTGAAGAAGACGACCCGTTAAATTAACTTTAGGAAATACGGAAATGCAAAATACAAAAATTTGTAAAATCAACGATAAATCATTAGATTATGCGAAAAATTTAATATTAAATAATCAACTTGTGGCATTTCCAACTGAAACGGTTTACGGGCTTGGTGGACTTGCTACGAGCGATGAAAGTATCGCACTTATTTACCAAACTAAAGGTCGACCAAGCGACAACCCGCTTATCGTACACGTTCATAAAGATTACGATATTTCTAAACTTGTTACGGTAGAGTACGATTACGTTAAAAAATTGCAAGACGCCTTTTTACCAGGCCCACTTACAATGGTTTATAAAAGCAAAGGTAACGTATCCAAACTCGTTTCTTGTGGGCTTGATACTTTAGCGATTCGCGTGCCAGAACATCAAGGTTGTCAAGAGTTTTTAAGGTTTTTAGACCTTCCTATTGCAGCGCCGTCTGCTAATATTTCTAAACATACAAGTCCTGTAACCGCCGAACACGTTTTTAACGATTTAAACGGTAAAATTAACCTAATTTTAGACGGAGGAAAGTGTCAAGGAGGTATAGAATAAACCGTTTTAGACGTAACTACCGAAACGCCAACTATTCTTCGCAGTGGGCTTATTACTGCCGAAATGATTAAATCGGTTGTTGGAAAATGCGAATATAGTAAAAATTTATCAACAGATAAACTCCGTTCACCAGGTTGTAAATATTCGCACTACAATCCTAAATGTAAAACTGCGTTTTTTGATAGAAACGATTTAGAAAGCGCCGTTAAATTATACGAAGAATACGAAAAAAACGGCAAAAAACCTTATTATTTATGCGATAACGAAATAGCAAGTAAGTTAATCGGTAGAGTTCTTAATTTAGGTTCTACGGGCAAGGAAATCGCCTCAAATTTGTATGCGAAATTACTTGAAGGCGAAAAGATAGCCGATATTATTATAGGTGTTTCTATAAACACGGGTAGTGATATTGACGTAGGTATTATGAATCGGTTTACAAAGGCTTGCGCAAAGGAAGATTAAATGATTTTACAAACTATAACCGCTAACGATAAATTTTATAATCAAGCGTACTCGTTATATCAATCGTCATTTCCTTATTTAGAAAGAAGAGATGAAGATGGACATAATTGGGTTATGGCTAAAAAGGACTATAATTTTAGCGTTATTCTTGATAACGATGAGTTGTTGGGCGTGATTTTATATTTCGAAACTGAAAATTTTATATATCTTGAGCACTTTGCTGTTTTGCCTAATAAAAGGGGTAATGGGATTGGAGGTAAGGCTTTAAATCTTCTTAAACAAAAAGGTAAAACCGTTATTTTAGAAATCGAAGAACCTATTGACGATTTAACTACTAGAAGGCTTAATTTTTATAAGCGCAACGGTTTTATGCTCACAAATCATTATCATATCCAAGCCAAATATCATAAAGGCGATAAAGACTTGACTTTAAAAATTTTATCCTATCCAACGGCTATAAGTCGGA
>JAZURK010000112.1:0-2760 GCA_045606165.1 Christensenellaceae bacterium | reverse complement strand
TTAGCGCTTATGAAGTTGTTAAACGTTAATGCGGTAAGAACGTCGCACTATCCAAACGCTCCTGAATTTTTACTTCTTTGCGATGCTATGGGTATTTTAGTTATGGCTGAAGCCGACGTTGAAACTCACGGCGCTGCTTGTTTAGAAGGAGGAGCAAATAGGGTAGAAAACTGGTTGGATTTTGCAAACGACGAGTTTTGGACTGAAGGTATTTACGATAGGCACGTTGCTCTTGTAGAACGCGATAAAAATAGACCTTCTATATTCTGTTGGTCGATGGGTAACGAAGCGTCGTTTGGTAAATCTTTCTTAAAAGGCGCTAAATATATTAAAAAGAGAGATAAAATCCGTCCTCTTCACTACGAAAGTATGCAATACGGCGACCAAAAGTATTATTATTCTAAATACTTTGACGTTGTAAGTATGATGTATCCTTGGAACCAACGTATTTTAGATAACGTAGTAAATAATCCTAAAGAAACAAGACCGTTTATTTTATGCGAGTATTCGCACGCTATGGGTAATAGTTGTGGCGATATGCGCGTTTATTGGGAATTAATTTACAACACCGACCAATTAATGGGTGGTTTCGTTTGGGAGTTCATCGACCACGCTATTAAAACGGAAAAGGGCTTTATGTACGGTGGCGATTTTGGCGAAGAAATTCACGATGGTAACTTCTGCGTAGATGGTATGGTTACGCCAGATAGAAAGGTAAAATCAACCGCAATAGAAGTAAAAGCCGTTTATGGTGGTAAAAAGGAATCCTCGCCAATAACTTACGATAATAACTTGGATTTTGCGTCAAATTCTAATTCGCTCGATATTAAAATTGATGAAAATACTGCCGAAATTAAATCAATTAAAGTAGACGGTAAAGAAGTTTTAAAATCAAACCTTACCTTCAACTCTGTAAGGTATATCGATAACGATAGATACCTTGTTATGAATATATTTAATAATTGCAGACTTAACAAGGCTAAACCTTACGTTTTAGATAAAATAAAAACGGAAAACGGCTATAAATATAAATGCGCAATGTGTGCTGACGTAATGCTACCTGCTATTTATTTTGACGTAGAATACATTGTAAACGGCAGTGAATTAACTATTGATTTGAGTTACGAAAAAGCTAAATATTTGCACTCTATTCAACGTTTTGGCGTAGAGTTTGGGGTAGATAAGAACTATCAAAAATTTAGTTATATAGGTTACGGCCCTCACGAAAGTTATATTGATAAAAATTTGTGTTGCGAATACGGTAAGTTTAGTTCATCTGCTAGCGAAAACTACGATATTAATTATATTCGTCCGCAAGAATCAGGTAGCCACTACGCTACGCAACAAGTAGTTTTGGACGGTTTGTTTAAAGTAACGGCGGAAAAACCATACTCTTTCTCTATCAATCCTTACACAACCAAACAAATTATTGAAACTAAACATAACTTTGAATTACCTGAAAATGATTTTGTTAACGTTTGTTTAGATATTGGTATGATGGGTATTGGTTCGGCTTCGTGCGGTCCACAATTAGAAAGTAAATATTGCCTTAAAGAAAAAGACCATAACGTGTTTAAACTTAAATTTTAATAATATAAAAGACTAACAAAAAAATTTGTTAGTCTTTTTAAATTATTCGGTAAATCATAAAAGGCTATTCGATTGAATAGCCTTAATTAATGTTAATACATTCCGCCCATATTGCCTTGTGGCGCCATTGGAGGTTCTGGTTCTTTTATATCAGTCATAATACTTTCAGTAGTTAAAAGGGTAGATGCAATCGAAGCTGCGTTTTGAAGTGCTGAACGCGTAACTTTAGTAGGGTCGATAATACCTGCTTCAACCATATTGCAGTATTTATTCTTATATGCGTCAAAACCATAGTATTTATTGTTTTTCCTTAAGATGTCGCCAAGGATAACCGAGCCGTCAAGACCGGCGTTTTTAGCGATTTGTCTAATAGGTTCTTCGATTGCTTTTAAAATGATTTCAGCGCCTGTTTTTTCTTCGCCGTTAAGAGTTTTAATAAGTTTTTTAATAGCAGGGATAGCCGATAAAAGGGCAGTACCGCCACCAGGAACGATACCTTCTTCAACCGCTGCTTTAGTTGCTGCTAAAGCGTCTTCAATACGAAGTTTCTTTTCTTTCATTTCAACTTCGGTAGCAGCACCAACGTTAATAACCGCTACGCCACCTGCAAGTTTAGCAAGGCGTTCTTGAAGTTTTTCTTTATCATATTCAGAAGTAGTAACTTCGATTTGCGCTTTAATAGCGTTAATTCTTGCTTTAATTTCTTCAGGGTCGCCGTTGCCACCGATAATAGTCGTGTTGTCTTTATCAACTTTAATTTGAGTTGCTCTACCAAGCATATCAAAGGTAACTTGTTTTAATTCAACGCCTAAATCCGAAGAAATTACTTGACCGCCCGTTAAAATTGCGATATCTTCAAGCATTGCTTTTCTTCTGTCGCCAAAACCAGGTGCTTTAACTGCTACGCAGTTGAATACGCCTTTAAGTTTGTTAACTACAAGCGCTGCTAAAGCGTCGCCTTCAACGTCGTCGGCAATAATTAAAAGTCGTTGTCCTTGTTGTGCAAGTGGTTCGATTAATGGTAAAATTTCTTGAATAACGGAAATCTTTTTATCGGTGATTAAAATAAGTGGGTTATCGTAAACTGCTTCCATTTTATCGGTATTCGTTACCATATACGCTGATGCGTAACCGCGGTCAAATTGCATACCGTCAACGGTAGTAAGTTCC
>JAZURK010000111.1:0-4606 GCA_045606165.1 Christensenellaceae bacterium | reverse complement strand
CAGCACAGTAGAAGAATACGTTAAAGCCTTCGTTATCTTTACAGAAGTGTTCAACGTTACCAAAGTCACTCATGCCTTTAGCTTCATAAACTGTCCAGTCATAAACTTTAGTAATGTCGATTTCTTCTTCACCAAGTTTGTGAGCAACTTTAGGGATAACGTTAGTAACAACGATAGGTTCTTGGAGTTCTTTGCCGTTAATAGAAGTTACAGTCCAACTTTCTTTACCTTCTGTAAGACAAGTAGGTTCTTCTAGTGAGAATTCTGCAACCGCGCGGTCGATAACGTCAATAGTAGAGCAATCGTTATATCGAGTACACTTACATTCAAGTTTTACGGTATCATCAGTGTAAATTTGTGTTATTTGATAACTTTTAAACTCGTGGCCATATTTTGCTATTTTTAAAACTTCTACGTCGTTTATAAGTTCATTACATTTCGAACAAATATACGTTTCGTATGCCCCATCAGTAGTACATGTAGCAGGAGTAACAATTATAGGAGTTTCAACTTCTTCTGTTGCAGGGTTATCTGCATTTTCAAATACTGTTTCGTGTGGAAGTTTTGCTTTCGCTTGAATAGCGTTACCACAATCTTGACAAGCGAAGAATACAGAGAAACCAGCAGCACCACAAGTATCAGGTTCGTTACCGAATTTTGTGAATAATGCTTCGTCGAAAATGTAAACTTTGCCTTCTTGGAAAGATTCGCCGTTTGGAAGTTTATGACTTTTAGCGGGAATTATTTTTTCGCATTTTATTGGAGTATCTAACGTTTCTCCGTTGAGTTCGGTTATAATATAAACGCCTTTACCCTCTTCAGTACAAGTTAAGTATGTTTCGTGATATTCCGCATTAACACCATATTGTGTAACAACGTGACCACAATCATCAAAACGCGCACACTTACAGTAAATATCAATAGTTCCATCTAAATTTTCTTTTAAAAGTGTAAAACCATCGTATTCGTGGCCTTTAGGCGGTATTTCTAAAATTGAATTAAACCCTAAAACGTTGTTTTCACTAAATTTAATAAAAGTACCACACTCGCTACAAGTGTAATCGCAATAATACCCTACAGAGTCGCAAGTAGGTTCTATCCTAATGCTAGTCCCCTTAACGTGAGCTAAAGGTTCACTGTACTCGTAATAATTTTCACCCTTTTCACCACAAACACAAGCATAATAATAAACTGCTTTAGTACCGCATTTTGCAGGAGTTTTTATGTAAAACTCATCGTGATTTTCATAATCGAAATTATGCACGTGTCCTGGCAATGCAGAATAATTTTGTCCACAATATATACAAGGAATAATACCAAAACTATCGGGTTCACCCGGCTTATGAGGTTTTACGTCAAATTTTTCACCACAACGGCATTCTACCCAACAACTAACCGCGTCAAGGTTTAAATTAACATATTCGTGGTCGTGCGGTAATACGTTGCCGTATCCTTCATTACACACGTCACAAATTGCTTTTTCATATTCAGTTGCTTGACCGCCAAAGCAATCTTGAGTGATTAAGTGAGTATTGTCGTTAGCACATATTTTACTGTGAGTGCCATTTCCGTTAGATATAAATTCTCCGTAATTATGATTTAAAACTTCGCCAAACTCAAAAGTTATAGTGTCTTTTGCACCGCAAGCACACGAGTAATAATATAACGCTTTGCTTTCGCATTTAGCAGGGGATTTTAAAAATCTATCCGCCGTTTTTTGTTCGGTAAATCTATGTACGTGACCAAGTAAGGCACCGTATGGCTCATTACACACTTCGCAAACGGCTTTTGTAGTTTCGGTGGCTTGACCGCCATAACAATCTTCATAAATAACGTGTGAACTATCGTTATCGCAAACTTTACAATGCGAACCATCACCATTGGAAACAAATTCGCCGTAATTATGATTTAAAGCTTCGCCGAACTCAAAAGATTTTTCGCCTATTTCACCGCAAATACAAGAATAATAATATTGCGCTTTGCTTTCGCATTTTGCAGTAAATTTTAAATACTGTTCGGTAGGAACTTGTTCAGTAAAAGTATGTTTTGTTAATGCGCCGTAAGCCATATTACAAACTTCGCATACTGCTTGAGTCTTACAAGTTGCCGTACCGCCACAGTGGGCTTCGATGTTGGATTTTTCTAGACATTCGCATTCATACCAGTGTATAGTTTTTTCTATTTTTAAAATATTAAAATTATGAACGTGGACGCTTGGATTTTTTTCACCGCAATCGCAGTCTCCGTTAGTAAAATCGTGAACGTGTGTTTTAGGTTGTTTGAAACCACAAACACAATCACCATTAGTAAAATCATGGGGTGCCTTACCTTTGTCTTCACCGCAAGAACATTCATACCAATGATAGTCATCATCGTAAGAGTAAACAGTTGAATACTCATGAGTGTGTGTTGGCTGGGTTGAATCATTATTATCCCCAGTATCCCCACACGCCGTAAACACGATTAAACTTAAAGCTAAATTAAATATTATAATTATAAGATTTAATAATTTTTTCATAAATCTTCTCCTATAAATTCAAATTATATTTATTATACTACTTTAATATTTCAATAGCAAGCAAAAACTTCCGTTAAAATTAACGGAAGTTTTTGCTGTTTAATAATTTTTTAACTTAAATAAAGTGTCGATTTAAAAGTGTGGACACAAGCAAGACAAGGCTCGCGAAGGATTTAGTTTTCTTACTTAAATAACGTGCGGATTTAAAAGGCTAGATACGAGAAGAACGATGCTCATAAAAAAAGCGGTTGCAAATAGACCTTTTTGGTCATCGAAATCAAAATTTAAAACACTAACTCGGCATTGTGCCGTTTGTTAAACGGTTTAGTTACAAGTTAAATGGTAGGCAATCTACCTACCATTTTAATTGTTTATTAAAGTGAGTATTTAAAAGGCTAGACACAAGCAAGACAAGGCTCGCGAAAAAGTTTGGATGAGATAGACCTTTTTGGTCATCGAAGTCAAACTTTAAAGCAGTAACGCAGTATTGCGAAGTGTATAGACTTTTAAATTAGTATTTGACGTGCTCTACGCCTTTTTTCTTGCTGTATCTATAAAGTACGATTTTATGACCGATAGTGCAAACGACTTCAGCGCCTAAAGCGGTAGCAAGTTCTTCGGCTACGTACATAATAGGGTCGTCGTTATTGTTAAGTAACGTGATTTTAATAAGTTCCCTTTTATCTAACGCTTCCGAGAAAGTTTTTACTTGGTTTTCTGAAATACCACCCTTGCCTACTTGACCGATTGGCTCGATTGTTTGCGCTAAACTTCTTAAAACGCTACGTTGTTTTGATGTAAACATATTTTCTCCTTAAATTCTCTAAATTTTACAAAAATTAATCAATAAAATCGAACTCGATGTCGCCGATAACAACGGTATCGCCGTCTTTAGCGCCCATATCTCTTAACTTTTTAATAACGCCCGTCGTGCGTAAAGTTTTTTGAAGGTACGCCATACTCTCCATATCGTCTAAAACGACGTTTCGCGAAAGTAATTTAACGAGATTACCAAACACAACGAAAGCGCCGTCACTATCAATTTCGATATCAAATTGATTATCGTTAGGCGTATTGTAAGAAAATCCACTATCTTCTTTAGGTAACGTTTTAGGGATATCTTTAAGTTTTTCAAACAAGGTTTTTATAACTTCTTCAGTGCCTTCGCCTGTCAACGCCGAAACGGTTAAAATTTTGTATTTTTTAACACGTTTTTTAAATTCTTTAACGTTTTCTTCCGCACCGTAAAGGTCGCATTTGTTTAAAACAATTACTTGTTCAAGCCCTGCAAGG
This sequence comes from Christensenellaceae bacterium, assembly GCA_045606165.1. Classification (GTDB taxonomy): domain Bacteria; phylum Bacillota; class Clostridia; order Christensenellales; family Borkfalkiaceae; genus HGM11412. Next base: position 795 of record JAZURK010000111.1, on the reverse strand, counting down.
CGTTTACTATATTCTTTAAGTTCTTTATTGATAGATTTATAATCTTCAACGGGATTTCTACCTTCAAAACCACTAATATCAATAACGTGGCAAAGCATACGCGTACGCTCGATATGCCTTAAAAAGTCGTGCCCTAAACCCGCGCCTTGAGCAGCGCCTTCGATAAGACCGGGAATATCCGCAGCGATAAAGTTGTTATCGTAATAATTAACTACGCCAAGATTAGGCGATAAAGTCGTAAAGTGGTAGTTTGCTATTTTGGGTTTCGCGCCCGAAATTTTAGAAAGCAACGTCGATTTACCAACGTTAGGAAAACCTATAAGCCCTACGTCCGCGATAACTTTAAGTTCAAGACCTACCCTTTTAATTTCAGTTTTTTCGCCCTTTTGCGCGAAGTGTGGGCAGTGTCTTCTAGAAGTAGTAAATCTTGCGTTGCCTTTACCACCCCTACCACCGCTCATAATTAAGCGCGTTTGACCGTCTTCGTAAATATCGCAAATAAACTCGCCCGTTTCTTTATCGGTGATAACCGTACCTAAAGGTACGTGGATATATAAATCTTCGCCGTTTTTGCCGTGACTGTTGTTTTTATCGCCTTTACCGCCGTTTTCGGCAATAAATTTGTGTTTATACATAAAGTCGGCAAGGCTGGTTTTATGCCTGTCCCCCACGAAATATACGTTTCCGCCGTTTCCACCGTCGCCACCGTCAGGACCGCCGTTAGATACGCCTTTATACCTTATAAACGACGTGATACCATCACCGCCGTCGCCTGATTTTATAAGTATACTCTCT
>JAZURK010000110.1:0-5675 GCA_045606165.1 Christensenellaceae bacterium | reverse complement strand
TTTATTAACTTCTTTAATTACTTTAGGCGCTGTTTTACTTACATACGTAATATTGACTGCATTTTTATCTAACGTTGCCTTCAACGGAGCGCAATTTGTAACACTACTTGGTGTTTTTGGCGGTATTTCGACAATATTACTTATAGTTTTTGCAATTAGCCCACATAATAAAATTAAAGATTTACCTAGATTTATTAACGTGATTGAAATAGCGCTTATAATTACAATTTCAACTATAATCGTTTGTTTTGCATTATCTGCTATTCGCGAAATTGATTTTAAAAGTATGACTGAAGTATTTAACAACTTAATTTTACCGTCGGTTACTTCCCTTTCAATTCCTTTCTTCTTTATAGCGCAATACTTACTTGCTAAACTTGATTTCTTCCAAGAATTCTAATTAAAGTATTTTAAAAGCCCGATACTTAATTGTATCGGGCCTTTTTTTATTTCATTTTCTTAATTTCTTTATAAATTCGTTTTAAGTTGATAACTTTTTCAACAAGGTTAGATTTTATATAGAAATAGTGGTTCGACGCTTCGTAAGCAATTCTGCTATCTTGTTCTTGAAGACCAATCATTTCATCGGCATTTTTAATACCCGCTTTAACAACTTTTAAAATTTCAGCCTTGTTTGCTAAAATATCAGTTTTTAAATATGAGTATTGAGTGTGTAATAACGATGCTTCAAAGTGATTATGGCAAACTTTAGCGTAAAGTAAAACTTCTTTAACTTTATCACTAGGATTTTTAATTTTAGTTAAGGCGTTAATACCTTGCTTAAAGCCTTTAAGAAGTTTTTTAAGTTGGTTTACGTAAACGTCATAGCCGTAAGCGCCACACCAGAATTTATAATCGTCAAACGCGTAAGAAACCATTGCAGACGCTTTATTATCAGGTTCAACGTTCCATAAGTTACCCGCGCCCATAGTTTCTGGCGAATAATATAAACTAGAAACGTCAAGCGGATATTCACTAAAACCTTTGCAAAGTTTTTTAACGGCATTATGTACTTCTTCACCAAACTCACCAAAGTATTTGTTATACCAATCGTTAAGCGAAAGACCACTGCTTACTGAAGAAATCATATCAAGCGATGGCGATGGATAACCACCTAGCGTCCAAGTTAAAAGGAAATTCTTAATGCCAAGTTTATCAAGGTTTTTAACGTGTTTATAAGTTAAATCAAATACCGGGACGTAAGGCACGCAAGCGCATTCCCACGAGCAAGCAATTTGGATTTTAGCATAAAGTTTATGACCATATTTACCTGCAAGTTTAAAATTGTTTTTACTTGTTTGGCTTGGACCAGGCGTAGAAATCGAATATTCAGTCAAACGGTTTTTAACTCCGCCCTTTTCAAATTCAAGCGAGTATTCGCTTGTAGCCATAACGGCAACGTCTTTATCAAGCAATTTAAAGCTGTTTTTAACGTTTTCATCAGTAAATTCTCTAAAACTATCCCAACCCCAAATATTAGCGATAAGTTCCGCGCCTGTATTACTATCTTGACAAGCCTTTAACATAATGTTGTTAACTTTAGTAACAGTTTCTTCAACGCGAACGTTAGCGCATACAGGGCACATTACGTCACCAACGCGAGAACTACAGTTAGTTAAGTTTTCAGACATTGTAATAGTGAAAATACCGCCTAAATTTTCTAATGCAACAAGTAAGTCTTTTACTGAAGTATACAAATAATCTTGTACTTCTTTTTGTTCCATACAAAGCGTTGCAGTATTGCCTGAAATAGTACCTTTAAGGTATTCTTTACCCTTAAAATCCGCTAAATCTAAACATCTTGGCTCGTTAAGGTAAAGGTAAATTTTAATTCCAAAACGTTCTGCCCTTTTTATTAACGATTTAAGTTCTTTTCTACGTTCTTCATACCCCTCACAAAGTTTAGGATTAAACGGATAATAAGAAAGAGCGCTTAATAAACCGTGAATAAATATAGCGTTAACGCCGTTTTGAGCGTAAGTTGAAAGTAATGCGTCTGGCAAGTAAGTATTGCTATCGTAAGTGAAAACGTCACCACAAGGCGTGATATAGCCGTGAATCATTCTTGTACCCGTGCTACTATCCGCTTTAACTTCAACAAGAGATAAATTATCAAAGAATTTAAAGTATTTGCCGTAACCGTTTTCGTAGTATTTACTTACTATTTTAGCAATATTTTCAGTCTTTTTAATAGCAGTTTTAGAAAGTGGTTTATATTTAACAGGCTTGCATTGTGGTTTAAAGTTTGCTAGTTTAACCCATAAAAAGTCTTCTTCCTTAAGTACAAATTCAAGTTTTTCCATTGAAAAACCGGTAAGAGTACAAAGTTGTTCGTAAGGAAGTAAAAACCAGTTGTTTCTAATGATTGTAATATAACCGTTTTCGTCAAAATCTTTAATTCTTTCAAAGTAAGAGATACCAAGACGTTTTGCTTCGGCATCAATAGTTGCTACGTCAGTTTGAAGAGTTTTAGCAATTTTTTCGCTATCGACAAAGCCGTAGTTTCTAAAAATTACAGTTTGCCAAACGGTAGGAAAGTTATTTTCCGGTAAAGTCATGCGTTTTATAGGTGCAATCATTTTTTAATCTCCATAATATATCAAAAAATCCTAAAAATAAAACTTGCAAGCACCCAAAGGCGCTTGCAAGATACTTAAACAATTAGAAGTTAAGTTCAATAATGCCTTTCTTAAGGTAATCAGTGTAAGATTCAACGCCACCTTCTTTAATAGCAATACCCTTTTCCCAACGGCAACCGAAAGTAGAACCAGAAATGAAAGTATCAACTTGGAAAGTCATATTTTCTTTTAAAGTATAATCAGACGAAGTTTCCATCCAAGGCGCTTCAACTTCAATCATACCAGTACCGTGGCATGGTCCGTAAACGTAGTTCTTTTCATAACCTGCATCTTTGAACATTTGAAGGAATTCTCTAGGAACTTTGTTTGCTGGAATACCTGCTTTAAGGTTTTCAGTAGTCCAATCGTGCATTTTAAGACAGAATTCAACAAGTTCTTTCTTTTCGCCTTCGGCTTTACCCATAAATACAGGAAGACCGATTGCTGGTGAATAACCGTCGATTTTAGCAGAAAGGTTAAGTTGAACGATATCGTCTTTACCAATTACTTTGTATGTAGAACGGCTGATTGCATGACGAGTTGAAGATTCACTAAACACGTACATAGGAAGACCTTCGTATTCAGCGCCAAGTTCGTAAATAACTTTTTGTGCAACACCTACCATTTGAAGTTCAGTAACGCCTGGTTTTAACGCTTTGATAACTTCATCAGTAGCAACTTCAACGATTTCAAAACCTTTTCTAATACAAGCGAGTTCGTTTTCACTCTTAATACTACGAAGTGCAACCATAATATCGCTACAAACAGAAATTTCTGCTTTAGGGAAAGTGTCTTTAAGACCGTCTAAAATAGGAAGTGTGCATTCAACGTAACTACCAAGACCAATTTTAATATTTTCACCAGTAACGCCAATGTATTTGAAAGCGTCAGCAAAAGTATCAGGTACGAGTTCTGGATAAGCTGGGTCAGCTGATTCACGGAATTCTTTAAGTACCATTACTTTGTCGATTTTACCAAAGTCTTTAGCGAAAATAGCAGATTCAGGACCAACGAGTAATACGCATTTACCGTTAGCGCCGATTAAAACGCCTGCACGTTCAAATAAAGGCCAGAAGCCCGAGAAATATCTTGCGTTAGCATAGTCGCTTTCAGTAGAAACAACGAGCATTGCGTCAAGACCTTTTTCAGCAACGAGTTTAGCTGCTTTTTGAATTCTTTCTTGATATTCATAATCAGGGATACAAATTCTTTGCATAATTAAATCTCCTTAATTTAAAATTTTTATGCTTTTAGCATATCTTGTATATAAAATATACAATACTTTTAAACTTTTGTATTTATAAAATCGTTAACGTTTTTTGCACAATCGTAAATAAATTTATTGACAGTATGTTTTTTTTAGAATATAATGTGGTTATGGACTTCATTATTAAACAATTAAAAAACGCCTTATCAGTTACGGGCATTGCAAACGTACACTTTTTTGATTTTGAAAAAAACTTTACTACTGATTACGGCAAACACCCTTTTTGCGAACTCTTGTACGTTTCAAGCGGGACAATTACCGTTGAATCGGAAGATTTTAACGGCGTTTTATATAAAGAAAATTTACTTATACACAGGGCAAACGAAAAACACAAGTTAAGCACACACGACGAAGAAACTAGAGTTATTATTATCGGATTTACTTGCGATAACTTTAATAGCGAATACTTTTCCAAAAACTCTATTCGATTAAGTGATAGCAATATCAAAAAACTAGCCGAAATAGTTAAGGAAGGTAGAAACGTATTTATGCCACCGCATAACGTACCCGTTTACGATATGAAAAAGAACGTTAATCAACCGTACGGTTCCGAGCAAATGCTTAAAAATTTGCTTGAATACTTCTTAATTTCTATATCAAGGGAATATTTATCGGGATATTTACCTGAAAACAACGCGCAAACTGAATTTACCGTTAATGAAATAATCGCTTATCTTAACGACAAATACAAAGAAAAAATTACTTTAAACGAACTTTCGTTTATATTCGGCACAAATCGAACGACGTTATGTAAAGAATTTAAACAAGCAACTGGCACAACGATATCCAATTATTTATCTAATAAGAAATTAGAAGAGGCTAAACACTTAATTAAAACCACGAATAAAACGTTTACCGAAATATCCATCGAACTCAATTTTGAAAGCATACACTACTTTACAAGATTTTTTAAAAAACACACGAAACAAACACCTAAAGAATATAGATTTCAAAATAGAATTTAATAAAAAAAACTGCGAGTTATCGCAGTTTTTTAATGTTTTTCTATTTTATAATATCAACGTCTTCACCATCAAGGAAGTCAGGTAATTCTTCGTCTGATATATCGCCTAATTCGAAGTCGTCGTCATCGGTTACCGTATCAGTAGCGGTTTCACTACCCGTTTCAGGTATAACTTCATTAACTTCAGCAGTTTTACTAGTTGAAACGTTATCAAGTAAATCGGTAGGAACTTCATCTTCTTCAACGTATTCGTCTTTTTCAAAGAGATAGCTACTACTTGCGCTAGGACTTTTAAGTTTAGCGATTTTATCAATAAGGTCATCGTAGTCAGGAAGTTCGTCAAGTGAAGAAATTTGGAATCTTTTTAAAAACTCATCGGTTGTTCCGAATAAAACGGGTTTACCAACGGTATCCTTACGACCAACAACTTCTATAACGCCAAGTTTTAAAAGGTTTTGAAGTGCAAATTCACTGTTTGACCCCCTTAACTCTTCAAGGTCAATTCTCGTTACAGGTTGCTTATAAGCAATAATTGCGGCAACTTCAAGCATACTTTTAGAAAGTTCCCTTTCCTTAATTGGATTAAGTACGTTAGAAACTTCTTCAGCATAGTCAGGATTAGAACAAAATTGTAATTTTTTATTAAATATTAATAATTGAATACCCGATTCAGCGTCATATTTTTCTTGTAATTCTTTAGCAGCGTCTAAAACTTGCTTTTCAGTAGCGTTAGATTTTTCGGCTATATCTTTACATGAAACCGCAACACCCGAAACGAATAAGATTGACTCAATTATATTCTTCAAGGTTTTCAATTTCTATACCC
>JAZURK010000109.1:0-4673 GCA_045606165.1 Christensenellaceae bacterium | reverse complement strand
GTGGACAACATACCATTTAGGAGTTTCAGACATAACTCAGTTCCTTTCGCGCATTAAGAGCCGAAGAACAGCATGCTGCTACTAAACCTGCAATGTGCGCCATATCTACCATAAAGTAAGCGCCAACTTCGTCGGCAATTTCTCTAAACTTTTTAAAGTCGATAGCCCTAGCGTAAGCAGATGCGCCCGCCAAAATAAGTTTTGGTTTATGTTCGATTGCTAATTTTCTAACAACTTCATAGTCAATCGTTTGAGTTTCCGAACTTACTTCGTAAGGAACGATATTAAAGTATTTACCCGAAATATTTACAGGCGAGCCGTGTGATAAGTGACCGCCGTGCGCTAAACTTAACGAAAGTACGGTATCGCCCGTGTTTAAAAGAGCAAAAAATACCGCAAGGTTAGCGTTAGCACCGCTGTGTGGTTGAACGTTAGCGTGCTCCGCACCGAATAATTTTTTAGCGCGTTCTCTAGCGATTTCTTCTACTTCGTCTACGTAAACGCAACCGCCGTAATATCTTTTACCTGGGTAACCTTCGGCGTACTTGTTAGTAAGTACCGTACCCGCTGCAAGAAGTACAGCAGGTGATACGATATTTTCAGACGCAATAAGTTCAATATTGTGTTTTTGTCTATTCAATTCTCTCGTGCAAGATTCGTAAACCTCGCTATCAAATTGTTTTAGTTTATCAAAAAACATTTCAGTTTTCTCCTATTATTATATATTTTTAAAAGTAATTTTCGTTGTTTTGCTTTTAACGGATAAAATACGAAAAAGATACGCATTCTTGCGAGTACGTGTACTTTTTGTACATAAGCGAGCAAAACGCAAAGTAATTTTCGTTGTTTTGCCGTCAAATTAATGATGGAATAATCTCATACCGGTAAAACACATAACCATACCGTATTTGTTACAAGTAGAAATAACGATATCGTCTCTAATAGAGCCACCTGGTTCTGCTACGTAAGAAACACCGCTTAAGTGTGCCCTTTCGATATTATCGTCAAATGGGAAGAACGCATCCGAACCAAGCGCAACACCGCTAATAGTAGAAAGGTAGGCTTTAATTTCTTCGGTTGTTAATGGTTCAGGTCTAGTGGTGAAGTATTTTTGCCAATTACCGTCAGCGCAAACGTCTTCTTCGTTTTTATTGATATAGCCGTCGATAACGTTATCCCTTTCAGGTCTACCAAGAGTTGGTAAGAAAGGTAAATTTAACACTTTATCGTGTTGACGTAAGAACCAAGTATCCGCTTTACCACCCGCTAAACGAGTACAGTGTATTCTTGATTGTTGACCTGCACCAACGCCGATTGCTTGTCCGCCGTAAGCGTAGCAAACCGAGTTAGATTGAGTGTATTTTAAGGTAATTAACGCTACGATTAAGTCGATTTTAGCAAGGTCTGGTAATTCTTTATTTTCAGTTACGATATTTTTAAGCAATTCTTCATCAATTTTGAAGTTGTTTCTGCCTTGCTCGAAGGTAATACCGAAAACTTGTTTTCTTTCAATTTCTTCAGGGATATAATTTTCGTCGATTTCGATAACGTTATATCCGCCTTTTCTTTTTGCTTTTAAGATTTCTAACGCTTGAGGTTCATAACCTGGCGCGATAACGCCGTCGGAAACTTCGCGAGAAATAACTTTAGCAGTAGTAACGTCACAAACGTCCGAAAGAGCGATAAAGTCACCGAAACTACATTGTCTATCAGTACCCCTTGCCCTAGCGTACGCGCAAGCAAGTGGAGAGTCGTCTAAACCTTCGATATCGTTAACAAAGCAAGCCCTTTTAAGTTTTTCAGGAAGTTTTAAACCTACTGATGCTGAAGTTGGGCTAACGTGCTTAAATGAAGTTGCGCAAGGAAGTCCCGTTGCAATTTTTAATTCTTTAACGAGTTGCCAAGCGTTAAACGCGTCTAAAAAGTTAATATAACCCGGTTTACCGTTTAAAATTTTGATAGGAAGTTCCCCGTTTTCCATATATATTTTAGAAGGTTTTTGGTTGGGGTTACAACCGTATTTTAATTCGCATTCGCGCATTAGTTTTTTCCTCCGTTTTTATTTATAATTCTATCTACAACTTCGTTAGTTTTTAAGTCGGTATATCTAACGTAAAGTGAGATTTTATTGTTTTCGTTTAAATTTTCCCAAATATCTTTTACGAGTTCGTCGATATCGTTAGGAATAGCAATCCTTTCAGGTTCGCCACAGAAAGTAGGAATAGGATTACCGTCTGTAATATAGGTATGAATAAAATGACCAAGCCCGTTTTTAGACGGATAGTTATAAGTAAATCTTTGGCAAGCGCTACCAACTTCATCTAAACTTTTAAGTATGCTCATTTTATATTTCATATCCCCGTCGTTATACGAAACGATACCGCTAATTCTTGGGGTAAAGTTAGGTGGGTCTGGTTCAAACTCTCTAGTTAAAAGCGCGTTTTCGAAACTGTCGCCTTTTTTGATAAATTCGTAAATGGTATCAGTTTGGTCGCCGTTAGTTACAACCGTTTGATTTTCGTGATTTCTAACTGCTGCATAAATAATCAAAGACGGGTCTTCAACTTTGCTAGCATCGAAAGGTTCGGTATATAAAACGTCGTTTTTATAAGTGAATACACGGTTTCTACTGTTTTCACTTCTACCCATAATAAAGTACGCGATAGCCGATTTAGTACCGTCTTCAGTTTTACCAATCACGATACCGCGACCAACGTACGGATTACCTTTAATTCTTTCCCCTATAGGTAAGATTTCGTAAATATTCATAAATTCTCCTTAAAGTAAACTTTTTGAAACTTCTTCAACGGCTTCGGGAAGAATAATCCACTCCGCCTCTTGCATAACCCTTTTTTGTAAAACTTCGGGCGTGTCGCCGTCTTTAACGCAAACGGCTTTTTGTTTAATGATTTTACCCCCGTCTGGTATTTCGTTAACGAAATGCACCGTAGCGCCCGTTACTTTAACACCGTAAGAAAGGGCGGATTCGTGGACTTTAAGTCCGTAAAAACCTTCCCCGCAAAAAGACGGGATAAGCGACGGATGTACGTTTAAAATTCTATCCTTAAAAGCGTCGGTAAAGAATTTAGATAAAATACTCATAAATCCCGCAAGAACTATTACGTCAATTTGGTTTTCTTTCAAGATTTCGATAAGTTTTTCTTCAAACGCCCTATTAGAAGAATAGTCTTTTTTAAGTACAACAGCCGTTTTAATTCCGTTAGTTTTAGCGCGTTCAAGCGCGTATGCGTCTTGCTTATTAGATATTACAAGCGAGATTTCTCCGCTTTTTATAATTCCGCTTTTTTGCGCGTCGATAAGCGCTTGTAAATTCGTACCGCCACCCGATACGAAAACTGCAATTTTAACCACTAAACTTTCCTCACTTTAAAATTACACCTTCGCCTTTAACGATTCTACCCATAATATAAGCGTCTTCGCCGTTAGCCTTTAAGATTTCAACTGCTTTTTCAGCATCTTCTTTCTTAACGATAACACTCATACCAACGCCCATATTGAAGGTGTTAAACATATCTCTTTCAGGGATATCGCCAACTTTTTGAATCAAATCGAAAATAGGTAAAATTTTAAGTGATGCTTTATCGATTTCAGCGCCGAAACCTTCAGGTAAACTTCTTGGGATATTTTCGTAAAAACCACCGCCTGTAATGTGAGAAATAGCGCGAACGGTAACTTGCTCTAAAAGAGCAAGGATAGGTTTAACGTAAATTTTAGTAGGCGTAAGTAAAGTTTCGCCAACCGATTTACCGCCAAGTTCTTCCATTGGTTTAGAAATATCGTTAGTGCCGATACCGAACACCTTTCTAACGAGTGAGAAACCGTTAGAGTGAACACCGCTTGATGGAAGTGCGATAATAACGTCGCCTTCTTGCATTGATTTAGGGTTTAAGATTTTCGCTTTATCTACAACGCCAACGGCAAAACCCGCTAAATCGTATTCGTCGATAGGATAAAAACCTGGCATTTCGGCAGTTTCGCCACCGATAAGCGCAGCGCCACTTTGTACGCAACCCTCACAAACACCTGATACGATAGACGCGATTTTTTCAGGTACGTTCTTACCGCAAGCAATGTAGTCAAGGAAGAAAAGTGGTTTAGCACCGCAACAAATAACGTCGTTTACGCACATTGCAACACAGTCAATACCGATAGTGTCGTGTTTGTCTTGTAAAAACGCAAGTTTAAGTTTAGTACCAACGCCGTCCGTTCCGCTAACGAGCACGGGTTTTTCCATACCCTTAACGTCAAGTTCGAAAAGACCGCCAAAACCACCTACGTCCGAACAAACGCCACTAGTCATTGTTTTTGCAATATGTGCTTTCATAAGTTCTACCGCTTTATAACCAGCGGTAATATCAACGCCTGCTTTAGCGTAACTTTCTGACCTAGAATTTTTCATAGTTTACTCCTAATTTTAATTTTCTTTACCGTTCCAACAATAAGTGCAAAGTTTGCAAGGCGATACGCCAAGCGCTTTGATAAAGCCTTCTAAACTTTGATACTCTAAACTGTCGAACTTCATTTTTTTACAAATTGCCGACCTAAACTTTTTACCCCTTTCGGTAGAACCGTCGGCATATTCTTCGATATGATTAAATCCCTCTTCCCCTTCAAGTTCCATAATAATGCGTCTAGCAAGTAAGTCCATATCC
>JAZURK010000108.1:0-3685 GCA_045606165.1 Christensenellaceae bacterium | reverse complement strand
TATGAAAAGTATGACTGGCTATGGTAAAGCCGAATACTGTGACGAACAGTTTAAATTATCCGTTGAAATTAAAACGGTTAACAATAGATTTTTAGATTTATCGCCTAAATATCCACGTTCATTTTTAGGACTTGACGACGTTATTAGAAAGACCGTTCAACAAAAGGTGAAAAGGGGAAAGGCAGACCTTTATATTTCTTTTTCAAGAATAGGTGAAACTAATCAAGTTTTAGAAATAGATACGGCACTTGCTAAAGCGTATTACAACGCGTCGCGCTCTATTTTAAGTGAAATTGAGGGGGTTGTTGACGATTACACTTTATCTTCAATTATGAAAGCGCCTGACGTTATTAAACAAACTCAAGACGATTTGGATTTAGAAGTTATTTCTAAAATTTTAACTGAAACGCTATCGAACGCTTGCGACAGTTTGGATAAAATGCGCGTTTACGAAGGCGAAAAACTTAAAGGCGATTTACTTTCTAGGATAGATACTATTGAAAGTTTAGTTAAAGAAATTGCTACTCGCGCGCCAATGGTAAGCGAAGAACATAAAGAAAAACTCGTTGATAGAATTACTCAAGCGCTTTCGGGCGTTGAAATCGACGAGGGTAGAATTTTACAAGAGGCTGCAATCTTTGCCGATAAATGTAATATCGACGAAGAATTAACAAGACTTAACTCGCATATATCACAGTTTAGAAAGATTTGCGACGGCAACCTTGACGTTGGTAAAAAACTTGACTTTTTAGTACAAGAATTCAACCGTGAGGCTAACACTATTTGCAGTAAGTCAAACGACATAAAAGTTACCGATAACGCATTAGCGTTAAAGTGTGAGATTGAAAAAATCCGCGAACAAATACAGAACGTTGAGTAACGGGCGGTTGTATAAGTTTAAAACAAAAGCCTTAAATAAACGAATTAAATAACCAAAAGGAGATTGATACATAATGATTAACGAACCAGCAATTGACGAATTAACTTCAAAACTTGGTGACAAATATATGGGTTCTAAATACGCGTTATGCGTAGTTGCGTCTAAAAGGGCAAGGCAACTTATAGACGTATGCAAAACCCAAAACAGCACCGCTATACTTAACAATTCAAAACCTTTAACAGCGGCTGCTCACGAAATTAACGAAGATAAAGTAACAGTTACAAACGGCTAAATAATAGCGCACGGTTTTTTCTCCGTGCGCTAAAGTCTTTTTTATTATGATTGCAGAAGTTATCGTAGACGTTGCAAGTTCGCAACTTGATAAAATTTTTGATTATAAAGCGCTTTCGCCTGACATTAAAGCAGGAAGTCGCGTTATCGTACCGCTCGGCAATAGGAAAACCGAGGGGTTTGTTATCAATTTAAAAAATTCAAGCGAATTTGACTACGATAAACTTAAACCAATTATTCGCGTGGTTGACGAAATCCCCGCTTTAACGGAAGAGTGTTTAAAGTTAACCGAGTATATGCACAAAAAATACCACGTTTCAAGGGCAGTTATTTTAAGGCTGTTTTTACCCGGTGAAATGCGTAGGGGAAAGGTCCGCAGTAAAATGGTTAACTATGTTAAACTCGTTAGCGGTTTGGATTTTATAGGCGCTATAAATTCTCTTCGCGCGGGTGCGGACAAGCAAAAGGCGGTACTCAATTACCTAAATGACAACGGCGAAAGCAAAAACTCCGCGCTAGCGGAAAAGTTTTCGCAAAGCGCTATTACTTCGCTAGTGAAAAAGGGTTTTATAGAAGTTTTTGAAGTGCGCGAAAGTCGTTCTCCGTACAAAGATATGGTGTTTAAGGACAATCTTGTTAATTTGACGGAAGAGCAGTCTAAAGCGGTTGAAAGCGTGCTTTCATCAAGTAAACCAACGCTAATTCACGGCGTTACTGGTAGCGGTAAAACGGAAGTTTACTTGCGCCTTATCGAGCAAACTATAAAATCGGGCAAAACGGCAATAATGCTAGTGCCTGAAATTGCTTTAACACCGCAAATGCTTTCAAGGCTTGTTTCCCGCTTTGGTAAAGAGTGCGCTATTTTGCATAGCGGTCTTTCCGCGGGCGAAAGGTTTGACGAGTGGTGGCGTCTTCGCAGTGGCGAGGCGAAAATAGCAATCGGGGCGCGCAGCGCGGTGTTTGCTCCACTTCAAAACGTGGGGATTATTATCGTTGACGAAGAGCACGAGCAAAGTTACGAAAGCGAGTCTAGTCCGCGTTATGCAACGGTAGATTTATGCGAGTTTAGGGCAAACTACAACGGCGCAAAACTCGTATTGGGTAGCGCAACGCCTAAAATTGAAACTTATTTAAAGGCTACTAACGGCGAATACAATTTAGCGGTAATGAAAGATAGGGTTAACGGCAAACCTTTACCTGAAATTATTATTACCGATATGCGCGACGAAGTTAGGCGCGGTAATCCGTCGATGTTTTCATCAACTTTAAAGTATCATCTTGAAAACACCTTAAAAAACGGCAATCAAGCAATGATATTTTTAAATAGGCGTGGGTATTCGCAAAAAATTATTTGTAGAGAGTGCGGATACGTTGCTAAATGCGCGCATTGTGACGTTTCGCTTAACTATCATAAATTCGACGGCTTGCTTAAATGCCATTACTGTAATCAAGCGTATAAAATCCCTACGGGCTGTCCAGAGTGCGGTGGTACTAACGTTAATTATAGTGGTACGGGTACGCAAAAGGTCGTTGACGAGTTAAACGAAATTTTTCCAACCGCAAAAATTTTGCGTATGGATAACGATACTACGCAATCTAAAGAAGGGCATTATAAAATTTTAAAAGAATTCGGCGAAAGAAAGGCGGATATTTTAGTGGGTACACAAATGATTGCTAAAGGTCACGACTTTCCTTCGGTTACTTTAGTAGGTATACTCGACGCCGATATGAGTTTATATTTTTCGGATTTTAGGGCAAGTGAAAGAACTTTCCAATTAATTACTCAAGTTTCGGGTAGAAGTGGTAGGGCCGACGACAAAGGAAAGGTGGTACTTCAAACGTATAGTCCTAAAAATACCGTGCTTTCGTTTGCAACTAGGTATAATTACGAAGGTTTTTTCAGTTATGAAAATATGATTCGTAAAGCATCGCACTTTCCGCCTTACGCCGATATCGTTAGGGTAATGGTAGAAAGTAGCGACGAGAAAAAAGCAATAGAAGCGTTAAAAGGTGTATTTTTCGCGTGTAAAGAAGTTTACGATAAATACCAACGTTCTTTCGTGTACTTCGATAAAATGAAAAGCCCTATTAAACGCGTTAAAAATAAATACCGCTATCAAGTTCTTGCAAGGGTTGTTTCTAACCGCCAAGAAATTGAAGACGAGTTTTACGAAATATCTATCAAATACAATAAAGGGTTAGTTACTTCTTACGTTGAAGTTAACCCGTCTAGTATGAATTAAGGAGTTATTATGGCTATTAGAAATATCGTGCAAATCGGCGATGACGTTTTAAGAAAAAAATCTTTTGAAGTAACCGATTTCGGTGAAAAAACTTGGCAACTTTTAGACGATATGAAAGAAACTTTAAAAAAGGCTGAAGGCGCAGGGCTTGCTGCCCCTCAAGTAGGCGTTTTAAGGCGTATTTTTATAGTTGACGTAGAGGAAGGTTTTTTTGAGTTTATAAATCCCGAAATTATTTCGGAAAAAGGTGAACAGAAGTCGGATCGTAGCC
>JAZURK010000107.1:0-3118 GCA_045606165.1 Christensenellaceae bacterium | reverse complement strand
GTAGCGTAGTAAATTTCTAGCGCGCGGATAACTCTAACTAAATCGTTTTTATGAAGTTTTTGGGCGGATTCTGGGTCTACTTTATTTAATTCTTCCCAAACGTAATCAACGCCTTTAGTTTTGCTTTCCTCAAGGAATTTTTCACGAATTTCAAGGTTTTCGGTGGTGTTTCCGTAACTCATTTTATAAAGCACGGAATTTATATAAAAACCCGTACCACCGCAAATTATGGGGATTTTTCCATTTGAAATAAGTCTATCAATATGCGGTAAAGCAAGTTTTTCATAATCCGAAACGGAAAAACTGTCAAACGGCGAAACCACATCGATAAGTTGATGCGTTACGGTCGCTAACTCTTCCTTGGTTGGTTTAGCAGTTCCTATATCTAAATTTTTATAAATTGCAAGCGAATCGGCTGAAATAATCTCGGTATCTAAAATTTTAGCAAGTTTAAGCGCGAGCCCAGATTTTCCCGAGCCTGTTGGACCGCAAATAATAAGTATTTGTGGCGTCATAATACCCTCTTAAACCACTTATCAATTTCAAGTTTAGTGATTTTTACTGCAATAGGTCTGCCGTGTGGACATTTAAGATTAATATTTCCGTTTAAAAGCCTAATTAACGAATCAACCTCCGACCTAGAAAGTTCCATACCCGCCTTGATTGCTGATTTACAAGCTTTTTGCATAAGTCGTTCGTTAATAATTTCAGGGATTGTTTCTCTTTTTAACACGCTATCGCTAAAAATAAGTGAAAAATATTCGTTAAAGTTAATATCAATAAGTTCTAACGGAGTTGAATAAATATTAAGTTTATTACCAATAACGTCAGCGTCAAAACCAAGTTCGTTTAAATAGTGTAGACTTTTTTCAACGATTTCAAGTTCTAGTGAGTTTAAATTGATTTCATACGGAATTAAAAGCGGTTGTTTAGTAAGTTCTTTTTGCGAATAAAGATAAGTAATTTTATTATAAAGTAGCCTTTCGTGCGCCGCGTGTTGGTCGATTACGTACATGTTTTGGTCGTTACCTTCAAAAATAAGATAACAATTAAGTATTTGACCAACGTATTTAAGTTCAAAAGATTTTTCAATTTGTAATTGAGTTATTTCTTGTTGTTTTTTACGTTCTAATTCTTCTATATATCTTTTATTTTCCGCAAAAATATCGTCTTTATTAGAAATTTCGGATTGATTTTGTGGCTTATTTGAATACGAAAATTCATCTTCAGCAACCTTTTCAGGTTTTGGCTGGAACATTGGGAAAACGTCTTTAGGATAATTTTCACATTTAATTTTTTTTCTTTCCGCCTGCTTTTGTTTTTTAGCGTCTTCTTCGCGTTTTTCCATAATTTCTAACGATTTTCTCGCTTGTTCTGGAGAAACAAGTATAGTTTCATTGTCAGGTGAGATTATAGAAAGCGCAACGTCAGTACCGTCAAGTACTTTAGAAATCGTAGAATAAAGCGCGCCGTATACAACCGAGTTATCCATAAACCTAACGTCTGATTTATTAGGGGTAACGTTTACGTCAACAAACTCGCTAGGCATCGTTATGTATAAAACGTAAAACGGATATTGCCTTTTCATTAAATACGTTGAATACGCGTTATGAATTGCCGATTGTATCGTAGAATTTACGATATATCTACCGTTTAAAATAACCGTTTGATACGTTCTATTTGGCTTGGTGAAATTGTGTTTACCGATATAACCTTCAATTTTTAGACCGTGAACGTAATTAGATATTTTAAAACAGTTTTGAATAATAGTTGAACCATAAACTGCAATCATAGCGTCTTCGATACCATCGCCAAACGATTGAAAAATAGTTCCTTCGTTAACGCAATAATTAAAAGCGACGCTTGGGTTTGCTAAAATCAAGCGCGAAATCATATCGCTTACGTCGTTTTCTTCAGACCTTGATGATTTTAAAAACTTTTGTCTTGCAGGAGTATTATAAAACAAGTTAGATACCGTAACGCTAGTTCCGTCGTTGCAAGGCGATTCGGTAAGTTCGGTTGGCTCGCCACCGTTTATTTCAAAGGTATACCCTATATCTTCATCGCTAGTTTTAGAAGTTATGCGCATTTGCGATACCGACGCGATAGACGGTATAGCTTCTCCCCTAAAACCGAGAGTTTGAATATTATTAAGGTCGGCGGTTGACGAAATTTTAGAAGTAGCGTGTGGCATGATTGTTTTTAGCATATCGTCTTTTTCAATACCGTGCCCGTTATCGAAAACTTCAACCGTTTGTTTACCGCCGTCAACAATATTAACGTAAATATTATCCGCTTTAGCGTCGATTGAGTTTTCAACTAATTCCTTTACTACGGAATACGGTCTTTCTACAACTTCGCCCGCCGCTATTCTATTGTATATTGATTTGTCTAAAATATTGATTTTTGACATTTTAGTTTCCTTTAGTTTTTGATTTTAATTTATAAAGTAAGTCAAGCGCTTCCCTTGGCGATAACATATCTATATCGGTTGAATTGATAATATCGCAAAGTTCGTTATTAATACTAGATTGTTCTTCGTTTATTTCTACTGGTTTAGCGTTAATATCCTTCTTTTCAAGGATTTTTAATATTTGTTTTGCCCTATCGGTAACAACTTTAGGAACGCCGGCTAAACTTGCTACTTCAATACCAAAACTCTTATTTGCGCTACCAAGCGCAATCTTTCGTAAGAATAAAATAGAGCCGTTAAATTCTTTAACCGTTATTTTATAGTTTTTAACGCCGTCAATTTTACCTTCAAGTTCCGATAGTTCGTGGTAGTGCGTTGCAAATAAAGTTTTTGATTTCATTTCACTAGCAATATATTCAACTACCGCCCAAGCAATAGAAAGCCCGTCATAAGTTGAAGTACCGCGACCAACTTCGTCTAAAATAAGTAAACTGTTTTTTGTCGCCTTATTTAAAATTACTGAAACTTCGTTCATTTCGACCATAAACGTAGATTGGTCGAAAATAAGATTATCGCTAGCGCCTACCCTTGTAAATACTTTATCCGTAAGTGGAATAAAAGCCTGTCTACAAGGCACGAACGAGCCGATATGCGCCATTATAACTATAAGCGCGATTTGACGCATATAAGTCGATTTACCAGCCA
>JAZURK010000106.1:0-3522 GCA_045606165.1 Christensenellaceae bacterium | reverse complement strand
AAAATTCTTAAAGAAAAAACGCTTTAAATTTTACTTTTAAAGGAGATTATATGAAAATACTTGTAGATGCTTTTGGTGGGGATAACTCGCCGTTAGAAGTTATAAAAGGAGCGGTTAAATACGTCGAAGAAGGCGGAGCGTCTGAAGTTTGTTTAGTAGGTAAACAAGACGTTATTGAAAACTTATTTACTGAAAATAATTTTTCAAAAAAGAATATTACCGTTATGAACGCTGATGAAGTTATCACTTGCGAAGAAGCGCCAACCGAAGCGTTTAGGAAAAAACCTAACTCGTCTATTTGCGTTGGTCTTGACGCTATGCGTAAAGAAGATTACGATGCTTTCGTTTCCGCAGGTTCAACGGGCGCTGTTTTAACGGCGGGCGTTTTCAAAACGGGCAGGGTTAAGGGCGTATCCCGTCCTGCGCTTGGAACTTTAATGCCAACGGTAAGCGGTGGGCAAGTTCTCTTTTTAGACTGTGGCGCTAACGCTGACTGTAAGCCTGTAAATTTAGTTCACTTCGCTATTATGGCGGACGTTTATATGAAAAACGTTGCGGGTATTGAAAACCCAAGAATAGGTTTACTTTCTAACGGTGCGGAAGACCAAAAGGGTAACGAACTTATAAAGACTGTAAACGGCGCGTTAAGGTCGCTTAAATCTATTAACTTTATCGGTAACGTTGAAGGTCGCGATATTATGTCGGGCGTATGCGATATAGTGGTAACCGACGGCTTTAGCGGTAACGTTGCGCTCAAGTCAATCGAAGGCGCTGCTAACACTATTCTCGGCGTATTAAAAACTAACATAAAAAAATCTCTAATGGCTATGATTGGCTTTAAGTTCTTTATGAAAAAAGCCTTTAAAAACACCTTAAAGGTTATGAACTATAAAGATAGGGAGGGCGCTGTATTTTTAGGTGTTAACGGCGTAATCGTAAAAGCGCACGGCTCGTCTAAAGCCCCTGCTTTCGTACACGCTATAAGGCAGGCGGAAAAGGCTGCCTCTACGGATATTAACACGGAAATTGCTAGTCGCCTTCAAGCCGAAGAAATCAAGGAATTAATTTTTGAATAATATGATATTTTATATGACCGAAGTTGAAAACAAAATAGGTTATACGTTTAAGAATAAAGACCTTTTAAGGCAGTGTTTTACGCACGCGTCCTATCATAAAGACAAAAAGAAAAAACGCGACAATGAAAGACTTGAGTTTTTAGGCGATAGCGTTTTAGGTTTCGTAGTTGCCGATTACCTTTATAAAAACAAGCATAGTGACGAAGGTGTTATGACGGAAAACAAGCAAGGCATCGTTTCTAAAAAACCACTTGCTAGTGCGATTGATAAACTCTCGCTTGACGGATATCTATTAAAAAACGAAACGCTTAAAGTTACGGATAGTTTAAAAGAAAATTTATTCGAAGCAATCGTTGCGGGGATATATTTAGACGGTGGACTTGAAGATGCGCGTAAGTTTATAATCAAAAACTTAATTTCAAAACTCAAGGATTTAAACGGTGTAACTTCTAGCGACTTTAAAAGCGAAATTAACGAATTTTGCGCAAAACAAAAACTTGGCACGGTAAAATACAAAGATAAATCTAAAAAGGGCAGTGACCACGACCCAATCTTTGAAGTTCAAGCGATTTTAAACGACAAAGTTTTGGCTACGGGTAGTGGAAAAAGTAAAAAACTCGCCCAACAAAAAGCCGCCCAAACGGCGCTTAAAAAACTCAAAAAGATGGTAAATAGAAATGCTTAATTTTGAAAGAATTGAACTGCTCGGTTTCAAATCGTTTGCAGACAAAGTTAGAATTGAATTACTTGACGGTATAACTGCGATTGTTGGTCCTAACGGTTGCGGTAAGTCTAACGTTGCCGACGCTATTAAATGGGTTCTCGGCGAACAATCGGCTAAAAGTATGCGTGGTACTTCAATGCAAGACGTTATCTTTAACGGAACTCAATCAAGAAAATCTCTTTCTTACTGCGAAGTTTCCCTTTATTTTAATAATAGCGAAAAGATTTTCCCAAGTCTTGACTACACCGAAGTAGTTATGACAAGAAAACTCTATCGTAGCGGTGAAAGTGAATACTTTATGAATAGGCAACCTTGCCGTCTTAAAGATATCGTTGACACACTTCACGAATGTGGCGTTAGTAAGGATGGTTACACTATTATCGGACAAGGTAAGGTATCTGAAATCTTGTCTTCAAAACCTGAAGATAGGCGCGCTATTTTTGAAGAAGCGGTAGGTATTGCTAAAACTAAACGCGATAGAAAAGAAACTATTAACAAACTTAATAGAACTAACGATAACATCACTCGTGTATCCGATATTTTAACGGAACGTGAACGCCAACTTGAACCGCTTTCACGCCAAGCCGAAAAAACTAGGGCGCATAGGGCTTTAAGCGAACAACTTAAACACCACGAAATTAACGCGTACCTTTATAAGTTCGATAACTCTAACGAAACTAAACGTAAAATTCAAGATAGAATTAACGGTTATACCGAAGAAATTATCGCAAGGCGCAAAGAACTTGAAGATACTATTAATTCGTATAACGAACACCAAAAGGAAATTGCTAGCGCCGACGAATACATAAGGGCTTTAAACGAAGAAATTACCGCCCGCGCCGTTGATATTGAAAAACAAACGGGCGAAACTAAACTTTACGCTGAAAAAATTTCCTACTTCCGTTCTGAAAATCAACGTTTAAGCGAAGATACCGAATCGGGCGTAAAGAAAACTGAAGAACTTAATAAAACCTTATCGTACAAGAAAAAATATCAAAAAGAGTGCAATAAGGAAATCGATGATTTAACTAAAAAATCCCAAGAAATCAGCAAGGAAATCACTAATATTACCAATGAGATTAACAAGGGTGAAAATTTAGAATTATCCGTTCAAGACACCGTTTTAAGAAACGCTGAAAGTTTAGCGGATATCAAGCGCAATATCGGTGCGTTATCATCGGAAGAAAACGTTATTACCGAAAGACAAAAAGGCGTTGTTGATAAGGTTAACGGACTCGTTGACAAGTATAGCGAAATGTCAAGCGAACTTGAAAGCAACAAGTCTCAACTTATTGAAACTGAAAAGTTTATAAATAAAACGGTTGAAGACATTAAAGATATATCGAATAACGTTTCTTCAACTAACGAATTTATCGCTAAAATCGACAACGATATTTACAGCGTTAAAAATAAACTTACTAGTAGCGAAACAAGTTTAAGGTTCTATAGCGGTCTTAAAGAATCGTTTGAAGGTTACAACGCGTCGGTTAGGAAACTTATGGCTAGCGCCAAATCTAACCCACAAGTTAACGCTAAAATTAAAGGTGTAATCGCGTCTATTATTTCTACCGATGAAAAGTATGAAGTTGCTATTCAAACGGCTATCGGCGGTGCGATGCAAAACGTCGTAACCGATAATATGGACGATGCGGAATTCTTAATCAACTTCTTAAAGAGAAATGAAATCGGTAGGGTAACTTTCTTGCCAAGTCGGATCGTAGC
>JAZURK010000105.1:0-5439 GCA_045606165.1 Christensenellaceae bacterium | reverse complement strand
AAACCCTAACTTTGAAAAAACTTTAAAAAACAATGCGGAGTGTAATTACTGCCGTTCGTTTATCTACGAAAACTGTAAACACCTTTATATCCCCGAAATGGATATTTTATTTAGCGAAGTTAAAAGGTGTATAGAAAGTTGCGAAGATTACGATAAAACAAAACTTGAAAGCGCTAAAAATGATATCCGCAACAACTATTTTGAAACCCCGCTTGACAAAATGCAACCAACTTTAACTAATTTTAATAGCGTTTTAGAAAGAGCAACCAACCTAATTAAAAACTTAAAAGCATAAAAAAAATCTCGCTTTCTAGCGAGATTTTTTGTTTATATTTAAGAATTTTGAATTGAAAAATTCTATTACTTACAGTCCCCACTTGCGATAATGTCAACACCCGTGTTTAAAATGTTAGGGATAATAACGTCACCGCGTTTGATAGGGGCTTTTACAGTTACTTTGTGAATTTCTTTCATACAGTCCATAATCAAACCCTTTGGAAGTGGGTTATTACTTCTACAAGCAACGAGTATGCTTGAGCCGTTTTCAACCTTAACGGTAGAAGTTAAAGTTCTAACGGGCGCTAAAAATTCACTTTCGCCGTACGCTAAACCCCTTTTACAAGTGTAGCCTGTTATTGAAGTTACTTTATCTTTATCGCCAACAACTTTGATAATACAACCCGTTGGACAAATGGTACAAATTATTTCTTTTTCCATAATTACGCCTCCTTAACTTCAACGATAAGTTCTTTAATACCGCTAGTATTTACGGTAACTTTTTCAATTTCGCCAGGGTTTACTTTGATTGCTTTTCTCTTATAAAGCACATTTTCGCCGTCCCTTGCGATAATTACAACGTCCTTTTTAGGCGCTAAAACCCTAAAGTATAAACTTACTTCTTCGCCGTTAGGTAAAACTTTTTGTGGGCAAAGGTATCTTACGTTTTCACCTGTGATTGCTGTAATTTCGCCGTCGCTATTAAGTTCGCCTTTAGCGTATTTGGTAGCACAAGCGCCCGCAATAGCGCTTTCGGTTGAAACGTTATCAACAAGGTCGTTTACGTGTACTACGTTACCGCACGCGAAGATTGACGGAATTGAAGTTTGCATAAATTGGTTAACGGTTGGGCCGTTTGTAATTCTATTGATTTCAATACTAGCGTTTCTTGTAAGTTCGTTTTCAGGGATTAAGCCTACCGATAAAAGTAAAGTATCACATTCGTAGAAAGTTTCAGTTTCTTTGATTGGTTTTTTGTTTTCGTCTACTTTTGCAACTACAACGCCTTCAACCCTATCGTTACCTTTAATATCAACGATAGTGTGTGAAAGTAAAAGCGGAATATCAAAGTCGTCTAAACATTGTACTTTGTTTCTAGTTAAGCCTGCTAAATAGTCGTTAAGTTCAACTACGGCTGTAACTGTTGCGCCTTCAAGCGTCATACGCCTTGCCATAATCATACCGATATCGCCAGAACCAAGTATTACAATTTTTTTGCCAACGAGTTCGTTTTGGCGGTTGAGTAATCTTTGCGCCGAACCAGCGGTATAAATACCTGCTGGGCGTGTACCAGGTATCATAATGTTAGCCCTAGTACGTTCTCTACAACCCATAGCAAGAATTATTGCTTTAGCGTTTACGCTTGTGATGCCGTATTCACTGTTCATACAAGTAACGATATTTTCAGTTACCTCTAAAACCATACTGTTCATTAAAAATTCAACGCCAAGTTCTACTGCCTCGTCAACGAATTTACCAAAGTATTCAGGGCCAGTAAGTTCTTGCTTGAAGAGTTTTAAGCCAAAACCTGGGTGAATACATTGTTGTAAAATACCGCCAAGTGTTTCATCTCTTTCAATGATTAAAACTTTTTCAGCGCCTTGTTTTTTAGCCGATACGGCAGCCGCTAAACCCGCAGGACCGCCACCGATAATTGCTACGTCACATTTAATTTCAAACATACCATCACCCCTTATTTAACCTTACCAACAATCATATACGATTTTTTGTTGTTTTTGCAAACGTCGCTTGCAGAGCAACCTAATTCTCTAGCAAGGATTTCTAAAACTTTAGGTCCGCAGAAACCGCCTTGACATCTACCCATACCAGCGCGTAAACGACGTTTAACGGCGTCAACACTTCTTGCAGGGATAATAGAGTGGATAGCGTCAACTATTTCGCCTTCGGTAATAGTTTCGCAACGGCAAACGATTTTACCATATAAAGGATTTTGTTTAATAAGTTTATCTTGTTCTTCGCGAGATAATTCGTGGAATCTAGCAATACCTTTTCTTTTAGAGATAAAGTTTTCTTTCCAAGTCATATCAAAGCCCATTTGTTTTAAGAGTGATACAACGTAACTACCAATAGAGATTGAGTTTGTTAAGCCCGTAGAACGAACGCCGGATAAGTTTACGTAGTTTTTAACGTCTTCGTAGGTGTCAATTCTTAAACCTTCAGGGTTACGGTTAGGTCTTAAACCGCTGTATTGAGTGATTGTATCTTGAAGCCTAACGTTAGGAATAAGCCTTTGAACGTCTTCTTTAATACTTGCTAATCCTTCAGCGGTTGTTGACTTATCGTATTTATCAGTTAAGTCTTCAGCAGTAGGGCCAACGAGCATATTGCCGTGAACGGTAGGACACATAAGTTTACCTTTCGTGAGTTTTGTAGGAATAGGAAGTACGATATGGTTAACTTTGCAAGAAGTGTTTTTATCTAATATATAGAATTGACCTTTTCTTGGGTTAACGTAATAGTCGCCCTTACCAACCATTTTAGCAATATCATCACAGAAAAGACCTGCGGCGTTGATTATGTAATTAGCCTCAATATAACCGTTAGTAGTTTCCGCGCCAACGACTTTATCTCCGTCCATTTTAATACCCGTAACTTCGGTGTTAAGCATAAATTTAGCGCCGTTTTGAACTGCGTTTTCTGCAATCGCAATAACGTAAAGGAAGGGGTCGATAATATATTCGCGTGGGATATATAACCCGCCTTTAACTTCAGGGTTTAAGTTTGGTTCCATTTCTAAAAGTTGTTCTTTACAGCGGTATTCAACGTCGTAAACCCTATTTTTCATTGCTTTTTCCTTGATTGAAGGAAGTTTAGCAAACTGTTCGTCGTTAATAGCAGGAAGTATAGCGCCTACCTTTTTTAAAGGTATATCTAAATCAGCGCATAACTTTT
This sequence comes from Christensenellaceae bacterium, assembly GCA_045606165.1. Classification (GTDB taxonomy): domain Bacteria; phylum Bacillota; class Clostridia; order Christensenellales; family Borkfalkiaceae; genus HGM11412. Next base: position 2,250 of record JAZURK010000105.1, on the reverse strand, counting down.
CATACCTTGGGTTAGCCGCAACCACAAGTTCCGATTCAAGCGTGCCTGGCGTAGCGTCGTATCCCGTATGAATAATCGCAGAGTTGCTTTTTGATGCGTCCCCGCCGATATCTTCCCTTTTGTCAACACAAATAACGTTAACGTTATATTTGGTTAACTCTCTAGTAATGGCGCAACCTACCGCGCCCGCACCGATAACTAATACGTCTGTTTTTAACATATCGTCCTCCGATTTATTTCGATAGTTTTATTATAATCCTTATTTTCACAAAAGTAAAATAACAAAATCTTATGTCACGTTTAAGTTTTAGTTATTAAACTCGGTTTGTAACGCTTGATTTATTCGTTGCATTTTAGTTTCGTCTACTTTTAAAACTTTTCTATCGTAAGTTATAAGTCCGTTAGTTTCGTCCTCAATATCGCTAACTTGGGTTAACACTAACCCCGAAAGCCCTTTCTTAATTTGCGGTAGAACTTGGTTTAAGTACAAGTTTTCCATTTCCGACATAAAGTTTTCGCTAGTGCAGTTTTTGTAACCGTATGTTTTTGTAAGGTTAAACGAGTGCTCTAAAATTTTATACGAGTATCCACCGAATTCCGATAAAATTATAGGTTTATCTTTGCTTTCTTTTAAATTTATATCTTTAAAGTAGATATGCTCGCTAATAACGTCGCTATTGACGTCGTTAAACCAGCCCGATGCAGTATCCCATACCCTTGATACGTCAAGCGGTTTTAACTCGTTATAAATTTTTGTTCCGTCGTGTTGTCCCCAACCTTCGTTGAAAATCGTATAGTAAACTACGCTTGGATAGTTATATAAAAGTTCTACCGTTTGTTTAGCCGTTTCTAAAAACACTTGCTTTTGTAGGTTTGTAGCCTTGCCTATTTTACGCTTTTTAAAGCCGATAGTTGGAAGTGCGGTATCAAAAAAGAAGGAATACTTACCGTTGTTTAACATATCTTGAAAAACCGCCATACCGTATAAATCGCAGTAATAGTAAAAGATAAGCGGTTCGATTTTGATGTGTTTTCTTAAGGTGTTAAACCCTAACTTTTTCATTGTTAAAATATCGTTTTTAAAGCCTTGTTCGTTAGGTGGAAGATAAATTCCGTCAGGGAAATAACCTTGGTCTAAAACGCCGCTCCAAAAATAAGGTTTGCCGTTTAAAAGAATTTTGTTTCCGTCGATTTTTACTTGCCTTAAAGCAAAGTAACTTTCAACCTTATCTTCGCCTGAAATAAGCGCAAAGTAATATAGATTAGGATTTTCTGGCGACCAAAGTTTAGGATTTTCAATCTCTAAAGTAAAAGTATCGCCGTTAAAATTATATTCTTTACCGTCTAATATAAGAGTTTTTTCTATTTCGCCGCCGTCAACTTTTATAGTAACGCTATTTAAAGTGGTATCAATTTTGAGATTATTTATAGCGTTTTTACATAAATTTTCAATCCAAACCGTTTGCCAAATACCGCTAACGGGAGTGTACCACATACCACCGCGTTTATACTTTTGCTTTCCGTAAGGATAGTTACTGTCAAGTCCGTCTAAAACTTCTACTTTAAGTTGATTTTCGCCAATGCTGATAAAATCGGTAATATCAGCGCTAAAAGGCAAATATCCGCCAACGTTAGTAGTAACTAAATTTCCGTTAACGTAAACGGCGCAATAGTTATCCACCGCGCCAAAGTGTAAAACCGTTTTAGGATAGGTTTTATCAAGTGTAAAAGTACGGCTATAGATTAGTTTTTCGCCTTTTTTAGTAATTCTTTCTACCCCTGATAATTGTGATTCCGGTGGGAAAGGCACTAAAATTTCAGTATCTAAAACTTGACTTTTATCCCTTAATACTTTTAAATTCCACTTGCCGTTAAGGTTGATAAAACTATCGCGTTTTAAGTTTGGACGTGGGTATTCGTTAAAAGGTATTTTATCCACTTCTAAATCCGTTTTAAGCGTTTGAAGTTCAATCTTTTTTTTACCTAACCATAAAATAAACGGAATAACGAAAATTATTACAATCAACGCGCCAAGGAAAATATCCGCCGACGGCACGAAAGACATAGTTCCATCTCCACCCATAATTTGCTCTGCGCCCTTAAGTATCGTTTTGCCGATATACGGGCCTACTAAACCAGGCACTAACACTTGCGAAACAATTCTTACGCCTTGAAGTCTTCCCGCTTTGCCGATAGGCGTGTTATCCCTAATTTTAGCGCCGAATACCGCCATGCCCGACAAGTAACCGC
>JAZURK010000104.1:0-2831 GCA_045606165.1 Christensenellaceae bacterium | reverse complement strand
TTCTTCAGTTGGTTTGTCCTTTAGGCTGTTTCCTAAGAATACGCCACCGCCAAAGCCTGACTTTTTAGGGGCTTTTTGTTGTTGTGGGCGACTGTCACGTCTACCGCCGTCACCACGTTTTTTAGAGCCGTTTTTAAAAGGCTTTCTGTCGCGATTTGATGGGTTGTAGTTATCTGGAATAATTACGATATATCTAACAGGTTCTTTTCCTTCAGACACCGTTTTAACGCCATCAAAATCAGCAAGCGTTGAGTGAATAACACGTCTTTCAAATGGGTTCATTGGTTCAAGCGTTATCTTTCTTGAAGTTTTGATAGCCTTGTTAGCAAGTTTTTCAGCAAGAGCTTTTAAGGTTTGTTCTCTTTTTTCGCGATAGTTTTCGCAGTCAACAACTACTCTTTTATAAGTTTCGTTAGTTTTGTTAGCAACAGCACCGCACAAGCATTGTAAAGAGTCTAAAACTTCGCCACGGTAACCAATAAGTGGGGAAGAGTCGATAGCGGTAAGGTTGATGATAATTTTTTCTTCGGTATCGAGTTCGATTTTAGTAGCTACATCAAGGTTTAAAATATCAAACAAGCCGTCGAGAAAATCAATAGCGCGGTCAGCGTCGGTTTTAATTTTCGAAATGCTGACTTTAGCAGGTTTTGCTCCTATACCCATAAAACCTTTAGTAGGTTGTTCTAGCACGACGATTTCTGCTTGATCGCGCGTAAGACCTAGTTCCTTAAGACCAAGTTCGATGGCATCGTCGACGGTCTTTGCGGTAAATTCCTTCATTTTTATCTCCTTTTAATTACGCAAAATTTTATGCGCCGTATTTCTTTTTGAAAGCCCTTTCAACGAAGAAGTTGATAATAAGGGTTGAAAGCATTGAAAATACAGTACTAACGGTCATATAAAGTGAGAAAGATGCAGAGTACATAAACGAGAAAATACCAAACATAATAGGCATCATCCACATCATCATTTTAGATTGAGCTGCGCCTTGACCGTCAACCGTTTGAAGTTCCATTTGTGCTTTTTGCGACTTATTCATTATAATTTGTTGCAAAAGCATAGTTCCGATAGAGAGAACGACTAAGATAAAGAATCCGTTAGGCGCACTCTTTTGTTCAGACAAGTAATAAGTTATTTCGTTAAACTGAGCGTCGTCGTCTTTATGCTCAACAAGTTTAGCGTTGAAGTCGTAGTTAGAAATGCTTGCATTTACCGGGTGCTTGTACGGTAAATCCGGAAGCCACAAGTTTTTAATCCATAAAAAGCTTGGTGCGTTATCGAGATAAACTTGTTTTGAAGCCTGACGCGCACTTTCTTTAACAGTAGCTGTCGCGTAGTCCTTCATAAGTTTATTCATAACTTTATTCGTAGCGTCGATATTCATTTCGTCTTGAGAAACGCCTGCAAGGTACATACCAGCATTGAAAGAATAAGTTTCGCCACTCTTTAAAATATGACATTTAGCTGTATCTTCACCAACTAAAACGTCGTTCCAGCCTTGACTATTTAATTCTTCAACTTTTTTAGAAAAAGCGTTGATATCGGTTGCTTTATATTCTAACGTATATTCGTTAGTTTTAGAATTAACCGTAACGATAGAGCGGTAAGAACTAAATTCGTCAGTATTTGCAAAAATATAACTTTCGTTTAAAACCTTGTTACCGTCTTCGTCGCTTAAAACGTAGTTAGAATCGTAATTTTCGATAGCAGCAGTATAACTTCTACTCATTTCATTAAAGAGTTGAAGGTTAGTATAGTTAGAATAAGTTGAAAATTGGTTAATAACTACGATAAAGATAATTAAAGTAACTAAGGTTGGTAAACAGCTTGCAAACATTGAATAGCCTTCTTTTTTGTAAAGGGCTTGAATTTTTCTGTTGTAAAGTTCTTTATTGTTTGCATATTGGCGTTGAAGTTTTTCAAGTTGAGGGCGCATCTTTTCCATTTTGAGATTATTTTTCTTCATAGAAGTTCTGGAAATAATATCAAGAGGAAGTGTTAAAAGCTTTAAAGCAAGGGTAAAGAGAATAATACCTAAACCGATACTATTACAGCTTTCGATAAGCCATTGAATAATTCTACCTATCCAATTAAGACTGAACGGTTCGCCAAAACCCGAAAAAGTCTCAATGGATACGGCTAAAAGATTAAAGTCCATTTTACTCCTTTAAATAAAAGTTTAGAGTTTTTAAAAGTGTAAATAAAGAAAAAGTCGGAAAAATTAGTTTATTCCGACGTATTAAAGTCTAAAAAAGCCATTTTACGACTTTTTTACTATCAGGAACAGGGTCAAAACCCCCGCGTGCAAGTGGATTACACCTTAAAACCCTGAAAATTATTAATTTTTACGCCTTTAAAAGATTATGTTTTTTTAACGCGCAAATAGCGTATTCACTACACGTCGGTGTGTAAATACAACTACTTTTAATGTTTGGTGATATTTTTCTTTTATAAAACTTTAAAAGGTTAATTAAAATTTTCTTCATCAATAAGCTTTTCCTTTTTAAGAAGATATTTGATATCGTCTAAAAGGTCATTATAAGAAAAATCTATACCCGTTTTTGGTAAAAAAACTATATGATAATTTGGTAATTTTTCTAAAAACGGGTAGTACGCTGCGCGAATAAGTCTTTTTATTTTATTTCTTTTAACGGCATTTCCGTGTTTTTTGCTAACGCTAATACCAACTTTAAGCTCTGATTTTTTAATATAAATTAAAGCGAGATTTTTAGAGTACGAGCGTTTGCCTTTACGGAAAACTTCATTAAAATCACTTTGTTTTTTTAATCTTAAATCCAAAACAAATTAAGCAGAAAGTTTATGACGACCTT
>JAZURK010000103.1:0-3391 GCA_045606165.1 Christensenellaceae bacterium | reverse complement strand
ACTGAATAGGTAATTCCATATTAGGACTACCAAGTTGCGCTAGTATACCACCATCGCTAAATTCTACCATTGAGTGTACTATACTTTCCGGGTGTAATAACACTTTAATTTTATCAAGCGAGCAGTTAAAAAGCCACATTGCTTCTAAAACTTCAAAGCCTTTATTCATCATAGTGGCGCAGTCAACGGTAATTTTATTACCCATAAGCCAAGTTGGGTGTTTTAAAGCGTCTTCGGGGGTAACTTTTTCAAGTTCTTCAAGCGTTTTGTTTCTAAACGCGCCACCCGACGCCGTAATTATTAATTTTTTGAATTTTTTATCGGAATTAAACTCTAAACATTGCCAAATTGCCGAATGCTCGCTATCAACGGGGATAATTTTTACACCGTTTTCGCTTGCCGATTTCATAATGAGTTCGCCACCAGCAATAAGCGTTTCCTTATTAGCAAGCGCAACGTTCTTTTTAAGTTTAATAGCCTCCCTAACGGCGTTTAAGCCGGCGTAACCCATAACCGCGTCGAAAACTATATCGCACTCTTCACAAACGGCGTGAACTAATGAATTTTCGCCGTAATAAAGTGTCGTTTCGCTAGGGATTTGAGTGATTGACTCAAGGTTTTCGGGGTTATTTATGCACGCGTATTTAGGTTTATATTTATTTATTTGATTAGCAAAAACAGCGACGTTAGAACCCGCCGCCATTGATACTATTTTAAATTTTTCGGGGTATCTATCAACAACGTTTAACACTTGCCTACCGATATATCCCGTACTGCCTAAAAGCGCTATTTTTATCATAATAATATTATATCCCTTTTTTAGATTAAAAATGAATACAAAACAAAAGTTGTAAACGCGGTAAATACTAAACCGTCAATTCTATCAAGCATACCGCCGTGACCTGGTATTAAATTACCCATATCTTTTATTCCTAAACGGCGTTTAAGCCAACTTTCAAACAAGTCGCCCGCTTGAGTTGTAATAGAGAACATTATACCCGATAAAATCAAGAAAATAACGGTTGTAAAACCACTTGCAGTAAATACCGCAACGCTTAACGCTTTAAGTATATAATAGGTTGCAAAAGAACCCACGATACCGCCAAGTAAACCACCTATTGCCCCGCTAACTGTTTTGTTAGGGCTAATTTCAGGGCAAAGTTTTTTACCCTTTAAAGCCGAGCCTACAAGGTACGCCATAACGTCGGTAAGCGAAGTAGTGGCAAACACTAAAATAAGTAAGAACCACGAAATTTCGCCCATATAGTTAATCATAACAAGCGCAAGCAACGGTGCTGACGGATAAAAGATACCTAAAACGGTTTTGGTAAGAGAATCCAAGGTTTTTTGCGGTTCAAGTAAAACTGAAACGATAAGCGCAAAAATTAAGTATAAAACGGAAATTCTAACGATAATTTGCGGAAAAAACGTAGCGAGCGGAAAAATCAAACAAGGATATAAAATTATTAAAACTTTATCCGCTTTAGATACGTCGTTATTATAGGCTTTAACCATTTCGATAGCCGAAATAACCGCCAAACCTAAAACGAAAATATTAAATAATCTAACGTCAACAAGTCTTAACGCTAAAAAACCAACGGTTATACCAACTATAAAAATTCCCGCAATACTTCTTTTAAGCATATTAAACCTTTCCAAATCTCCTTTCTCTTGAAGTATACCACTCGATAGCCTTTATAAGTTCATCTTTTGAAAAATCTGGCCATAAAACTTCGGTAAAGTAAAGTTCCGCATACACGAGTTGCCAAGGAAAGAAATTGCTTGTTCTTTGCTCGCCACTCGTTCTAATCATTAAATCAATATCAGGTAAGCCCTTTGTGTAAAGTTCGCTAGCGAATTCTTCTTCAGTAACGCTAGTTTTACCACTTTTTAAAAGGGTGTTTACGGCGTGTAAAATTTCTTGCCTACCGCCGTAGTTAAAGGCAATATTCATAACCTTTCCGCTAAAATCCTTGGTTTTTTCAAGCGCGCTGTTAATAGCGTTAACCAAATCGGGCGAAAGGCTTTCTATATCCCCCGAAATTACAAGTTTTACCTGATTTTTAACTAGTAATTTAAGATGTTTTTTTAAAAAACTTTTTAAAATAGACATAAGTTTGTCTACTTCTTCTTTAGGTCTAGCCCAGTTTTCAGTAGAAAACGCGTAAAACGACACGCACTCCACCCCTAAATCAAAACTTTTAAGAACGATTTCTTCAATGCGCTCTGAACCCTTTAAGTGCCCAAAGTTTCTTGGTTGACCTTTAGATTTTGCCCACCTACCGTTACCGTCCATAATAAAGGCGATATGGCGTGGAATTTTTAAAGAACTTTCCATAAATTAAACGGTTAATAATTCTTTTTCTTTATCAGCGATAATCTTGTCAGCCGCCTCAACTGCTTTAGACGCAATTTTTTCAACTTGCGCTTCGTATTGAGCGTATTGGTCTTCAGTCATTTCTTTTGACGCTTTAAGTTTTTTAAAGCCGTCAAGACCGTCGCGTCTAACGTTTCTTAAAGCAACTTTACCGTCTTCACCCATCTTTTTAACTTGTTTAACGATTTCACGACGTCTTTCATCGGTAAGCATAGGGAAAACAAGCCTAATAACGTTACCGTCGTTTGTTGGGTTAATGCCGATATTTGAAACTAAAATAGCCTTTTCAACTGATTTTAAAAGAGATTTATCCCAAGGCGAAATTACTAAACATTGACCGTCAGAAACGGAAATATTACCAATTTGGTTAATAGGACTCATAGCGCCGTAAGCCTCTACTTGTATTTTATCAAGGATATGTGGATTGGCTCTACCAGCCCTAATTTGTAAAACGTCAGCGTGTAAAACGTCTAAAGTTTTGTTCATTTTTTCTTCACATTCCATAAGCATCATTTCTAAAGTTTCGATATCTACCATAATAGTACTCCTTATTATAATTATATTATAGTTATATTGTATATTAAACTTAAAGTTTTGTAAAGGCTTTTTTTGTAAATAAAAAACTTGACTTTAAAAAGCCAAGTTTTTAAATTATTATTAAGTTTAACAAACGCTTGATAAAGCGATAGATACAAGCAAGACAAGGCTCGCGAATAACATACGCTTAATAAAGTACCACGTTAAAGGCGTAGAAGCGAGTTAGACGAGGCACAAAAAAAGCGGTATAAAACCGCTTTAATTTTATTAAGTTTAATAATGTACCTATTTAAAAGTGTAGAAACAAGTTAGGCTAGGCTCGTAAAATTTAGCGGACACGATAAACCTTTTTGGTTATCGGGGTCGATAAACTTTACAGTAAACGACGCATAACGACGCTTATACGCTTTTAAATTAGTATTTGTTGTGTTCAACACCCTTCTTCTTACTGTATCTATATAATACGATTTTATGACC
>JAZURK010000102.1:0-2516 GCA_045606165.1 Christensenellaceae bacterium | reverse complement strand
ATTTTGCTTTTATTATATAGTTTTATAAATAATAGATTACCCTAGCAAAATTTATCAAATAAATTATCAAAAGTATTGTATTTTGCGAAAAGATATGTTAAAATATTTATATGAAACATACTGATAATTATTATAAACAACGCGAACTTGATTGCTTAAACAAAATTGACGATATTTTAAAAGATTTACCGCCAATGGTTTACGAATTTATCGTAGGTAAAACCGACTATACTTCGCCACTAACAAGGCTAAATTATTCACGAGATTTAAGGATTTTCTTTGAATTTTTAATAAAACATAAATTTCGTAATAAAAACAAGATTGATATCACCCTTGCCGACCTTGAAACGCTGGATTTAACGGATTTTGAGGCGTTTATGGCGCATTTAAGCCATTATTTTATCAACGATAAGGAAGAAATTTGCAATGAGGCTGCAAAAGCCCGTAAACTTGCTGCAGTTCGTGCTTTTTTTAAATACTTTTTTAATAAAGGCAAGATTTCGTCTAACGTTCCGGCAAAATTATCGTTACCAAAACTTCACGAAAAAGAGATTATAAGGCTTGATTTTAACGAAATTTCACGCCTGGTTGATTTATGCGAAACGGGTTCTAACCTATCAGAGCGACAACGCGCTTATCATAAAAACACTAAAATTCGCGACGTTGCCATTATTACCCTATTTTTAGGCACGGGAATTCGTAATAGCGAACTTGTTGGCTTAAACGTTAGTGACGTAAATTTTGAAGATATGAGTTTCGTTGTTACGCGTAAAGGTGGAAATCGTACCATTTTATATTTTAACGATGAAGTTAAAAAAGCGTTACTTGATTGGGTTGAATACCGCAAAACGATAAAAAACCTTGATGCTAAAGAAAAAGCGTTGTTTTTAAGCCTTCAAAACTCAAGAATAACTACCCGCGCAATCCAACAACTCGTTAAAAAATACGCAAAAGTCGTTACTCCGCTTAAAAAAATCACTCCACATAAATTAAGAAGTACTTTTGGCACAAACTTATATCATGAAACCAACGATATTTATCTTGTTGCCGACTTTTTAGGTCATAGCGACGTTAATACTACCAAGAAACACTACGCCGCAATGAGTGAAGATTTAAGGCGGAAAGCGATAAAATCAGTTAAAATTAAAGATGACGAAAATGATTGAAAACGTTAACAAAAATATAGAAAAAGTTTTTGTAATAGAGCCTATTTTTGAAGATAAAATCTTAAATAATGAAGATTTAATATTTGAAGTAAACAGTCTTATTACAAGCGCTAACGCCGAACCTTGTGGGTTTATAGTGGTTAAAATTCGTGAAATTACACCTGCAACTTATATAGGTAAAGGTAAGTTAGAAGAAATTAAATTATGGCTTGATAGTAACCCCGTAGACACCGTTGTTTTTGACGGTGTTTTAACTCCGTCGCAAACGCTTAATATATCAGATAAACTTGGTGGAGTTAAAGTTATTGATAGAACTACTTTGATTTTAGATATTTTTGCATTAAACGCTAAAACACACGAAGGCAAACTTCAAGTTGAACTTGCGCAACTAAACTATTTATATCCAAGGCTTAAAGGTAAAGGTCAAGCATTATCGCGTTTAGGCGGTGGTATTGGTACGCGTGGACCTGGTGAAACTCAACTTGAAACGGACAGACGCCATATTCGTGAGCGTATTGATAATTTAAAAAAGGAACTTGAAGAATTATCAATAAGGCGCAAAATTCAAGCGGAAAGGCGCAAAAAGAACTCTGAAATAACAATTAGTTTAGTTGGATATACAAATAGCGGTAAGTCTACCCTTTTAAATCTGCTTACAAATTCTAACGTTTTAGCAGAAAACCGCCTTTTTGCAACGTTAGACCCAACCGTAAGAAAATGTAAAATCGGCGATTTTGAAGTTTTACTAGTAGATACCGTTGGTTTTATAAGAAATATTCCTACCGAAATTATCGAAGCGTTTAAATCGACGCTTGAAAGCGCGGTTTATAGTGACGTTAATATTATCGTGTGCGACGGCAGTAGCGATTATTTAGACGAACAACTTAAAGTTACAAATAAAATTTTAGAAGAAATTGGCGTTAAATCAAATATAATAACTGTAATTAATAAATGCGATTTATTAGATAATACCGAGCATTTTGATAATAATTCTATTTTAATTTCCGCTAAAAATAATCAAGGGATTGATAGTTTAATTAATAAAATTCAAGAAGTTTTAATTGATACCTTTGTAAAAACAAGGCTCACCTTAAACTATAATGAAATCGGCGAGTTTACAAAAAATATCGGCTTTTTGGAAAGTTATACACTAACTTATACTGATGAAAAAGTTTTTGCCGACGTGGTTGTAAAAAAGGTTTACTTTAATAAATTTGCAAAATTTAAAAAATAATGGATTTTACCCCTAAAAACACTTGCAAAAATAAAATATTTAATATATAATATCGTGGTAACGTAAAGTTATTGCTCGGAGGAATATTTTATTTTCAATAAAGTATCTCTCCTCAC
>JAZURK010000101.1:0-11507 GCA_045606165.1 Christensenellaceae bacterium | reverse complement strand
GTAAACGGGCGTATTTTTAAAGTTTAAATAAACGTTATTTAAAAACTCTTTAGCGTGCTCAATAAACAATTCTTTACAGCAAAGACTCCAGTCGTTAGAGCCGTAAGCAACGGTAACGTAATCGTAGTTTCTACTTGGCTTGCAAGATGAAAGTTCAGAAAAGAATATTTCACCGCCGATAGCCTTGTTATAAATATCCGCATTTAATTTTTTAGCAAGTTTACTTGAGTATGAAAGAGATGGGTAAATAGCATCGTAGCCGTGAGTTATCGAATCGCCATAGCAAAGTATATTTTTCTCTCTTTTAACTGGCGAGATAGTAGAGTTGTCGTCAAGTAAAACGTCCTTAAAATCCACCTTTACCGCCCAAGGAAAGTATACTTCAACGTGTTTTTCACCCGAAGATAATTTGGCTAAAAAAGTTGCGATTTCGCCTTCAATATTGTCTAACTCAAAGTGGTTTGTTAATACTCCGTTTTCGTATACGTCAAAGTGACCAAAGGGACGGCTAGACGACTTAAAACACCTAAAGGTAATGCCAAAATTTTGGCTATTTGTAATAAACGAAAGCCTTACGCCCGCAGGGGATAAAGTTTTAGCGTTTAAGTCTTGATTTCTATACGTTTGGTATGCTTTAAATTCTTCTTCAGTAAAGCGGTAAAAGTTATAAAAACCGTCGTTTTCTACTAACTTTTCGTAGCCGAAAGCAATATTTTCTAATTGTTGTTTGGTAAGTATCATAATATATTTATTGTAGTATAAAACAACTTTAAAGTCAATAAAAAACACTACGGAAATCCCGTAGTGTTTTAAATTATTAAATATTACTTGTTAAGCATTTCTTCTGCGGTTTTAACGATATTTTCAGCGGTAAATCCGTAGTAGTTAAATAATTCTTTAGCAGGGCCCGAAGTACCGAATGCGTCGATACCGATAACTTTTCCGTCAATACCTGCGTATTTATACCAACTGTAACTAGAACCCGCTTCGATGCAAATTCTGTTTCTAACTTTAGTAGGTAAAACGCTGTTTTTGTATTTTTCGTTTTGTTCTTCAAAAAGTTCAATACAAGGCATCGATACAACCCTTGTTGCTATACCTTTTGCTTCTAATTCCGCTTGTGCTTTCATTGCAGGCGCTACTTCAGAGCCCGACGCTATTAAAATCATATCAGGCGTAGGTTTAGACGAGTCTTTTAAGATGTAACCGCCTTTAAGTGCGTTTTTGCCTGTTTCTTCAAAGTTAGGTAAAGTTTGGCGTGAAAGGATAATAGAAGTAGGACCTTTTTTAGTAAACGCGGTAAGGTACGCGCAAGAAGTTTCGTTACCGTCGCAAGGTCTAAATACCTTCATATTAGGAATAGTTCTTAAAGCGATAAGGTGTTCAATAGGTTGGTGTGTAGGTCCGTCTTCGCCAACGCCAATAGAGTCGTGTGTTAATACGTACGTTACGTTAACGTTCATAAGCGCAGATAAACGCATAGCATTTTTCATATAGTCGCTAAATACCATAAAGGTAGAACAGAACGGTAAAATGCCACCGTGAGTTGCTAAACCGTTACAAATAGCGCTCATAGCGTGTTCCCTAATACCGAAGTGAATATTTTTGCCTTGTGGGTTTTCAGCGTTAAAGTCGCCCGCGCCTTTAATTATCGTTTTACAAGAAGGGCCAAGGTCGGCAGAGCCACCCATAAGGTTAGGAAGTTTGCTTGCGATTTTATTAAGAACGTTTCCGCCGTGACTTCTAGTAGCGTCGTCTTTTTCGTAATTGAATAAATCGCTATCGTCAATAGTAGGAAGTTTACCGCTATTGATTTCTAAAAATTCTTTAGCAAGTTCAGGGTATTTTTCGCTGTATTCTTTAAATAACGCCTTCCAAGCCCTTTCCGCTTTCATACCACGGCGAATAGCCGATTTAGTATGTTTATAAACTTCTTCAGGAACGGTGAAAGGTGGGTAGTTGAAGTTAAGATTTTCTTTTAAGGCTTTTATGCCTTCTTCGCCAAGTGGAGCGCCGTGTGTTGACGCCGAGCCTTGATTAGGCGCGCCGTAGCCAATCGTGGTGTGGCAAATGATAAGCGAAGGTTTTTCAGTTTCGGCTTTGGCTTTGTTGATTGCTTTTTTAATTGCTTTTACGTCGTTACCATCTTTAACGTAAAGAACTTGCCAGCCTTGAGCGATAAAACGCGCTTTTACGTTTTCGGTAAAAGCAAGGTCGGTACTGCCTTCGATAGTGATATTATTTTCATCGTATAAAACGATAAGTTTACCAAGTTTCATAGTGCCTGCAAGTGAACAAGCCTCGTAAGAAATACCTTCTTGTAAACAACCGTCGCCACAAAGTGCGTAAGTGTAGTGGTCTACGATAGGGTAGCCTTCCTTGTTGTAGATAGATGCAAGGTGTTTTTCGGCAATAGCCATACCTACCGCGTTTGCTATACCTTGACCGAGCGGACCCGTTGAAGTTTCAACGCCGTCGGTGTGGTTGTATTCAGGGTGTCCAGGCGTTTTAGAGCCTAATTGACGGAAGTTTTTAATGTCTTCAATAGATAACTTAAATCCGTAAAGGTGAAGTAAAGAATAGTTGAGCATAGAGCCGTGTCCAGCCGAAAGGATAAAGCGGTCGCGGTTTAACCATTTGCTGTTTTTAGGGTTAAACGAGAGTGCGTTTTGCCAAAGCGAATACGCAATAGGCGCAGCGCCAAGAGCGATACCTGGGTGACCGGATTTTGCTTTTTCTACTGCTTCTGCTGAAAGTACACGGATAGTATTAATCGTAAGGTTAGAATAATCCATATAAAAACTCCTTATTATTTATCTAATTTAATTGTATCATACTTTTTGCTTTAAATAAAGTATTAAGCGTAAAAAAAATGAAAATACTTTCAAAAAGAGTACTTTTTAGTAGCGAGAATAAAAATCTTGTGTTGGTTAGGTGTGATAATTGGTAAAAATTACCAAAACGCTTTACTTTTTGAGTTATTATAAGTATAATAAATAATAGACTATTATATTTAAACGGCAGAGCCGTTAAGGAGTTTAAAGTGGCACAAGATAAACAATTCGTTAAAGAAATAGCTGATATAGAAAATGATTTTCCACAATGGTACACAGACGTCGTATTAAAAACGGCTCTCGTTGACTATGGTCCTGTAAAAGGCACGATGGTTATTCGCCCTTACGGTTATGCTATTTGGGAAAATATACAAAAAGATATGGATAGAAGATTTAAAGAAACGGGCAGTAAAAACGCGTATTTCCCACTTCTTATTCCTATGAGTTTCTTTACTAAAGAGGCAGAACACGTTGAGGGGTTTGCGCCTGAAGTTGCGGTAGTAACGCACGCTGGCGGTGCTAAACTTGAAGAACCTTTAGCAATCCGTCCTACAAGTGAAACGGTTATTGGTACGATGTACGCTAAATGGATTCAATCGTATAGGGATTTACCTGTAATTATGAACCAATGGTGTAACGTTATGCGTTGGGAAAAAACTACGCGTCCGTTCTTACGTACTAGTGAGTTTTTATGGCAAGAAGGTCATACCGTACACGCTAGCGAAGAAGAGGCAATGGAAGAAACCATTAAAATGCTTAACGTGTATAAAGAATTTATGGAAGAAACGCTTGCTATTCCTGTTTTCTACGGTAGAAAAACCGATAAAGAAAAATTCGCGGGCGCTGTTGCTACTTTCGGTTTAGAGGCAATGATGCTTGACGGTAAGAGTTTACAAATCGGAACTTCGCACTACCTTGGTCAAAACTTCTCTAAAGCGTTCGACATTAAGTTTTTAGATAAAGACAGCAAACAAAAATTCGGTTACACTACTTCTTGGGGAACGTCAACAAGAATGATTGGTGGCGTTATTATGGCGCACGGCGACCAAAGGGGTCTTGTTTTACCTCCAAGGGTTGCGCCTATTCAAGTAGTTATCGTTCCTATCGCAGCGCATAAAGGTGGCGTAAACGAAAAAGCCAAAGAAATTGAAAGCATCTTAAACGGTTTAGGCGTTAGGGTTGAAACTGATACCAGAGATATGAGCCCAGGTTGGAAGTTTAACGAATGGGAAATGAAAGGTGTTCCTATCCGTCTTGAAATCGGTCCTAGAGATATCGAAAATAACAAGTGTATGATATTTAGAAGGGATACTTTAGAAAAACAAGAACTTTCTTTAGATAACTTATCTGATATCGTTGCGCTTTTAGATACTATCCAAAAAGATATGCTTGAAAAGAGTAGGGCTAACCGCGATAAAAAGGTTGTTGATGCTACTACGTTAGACGGTATTTTAACGGGTGTTGAAGGTAAAAACTTCGTTAAAGCGCCTTGGTGTGGTTGCCGTGAATGTGAAGATAAAGTTAAAGAAGTTGCGCAAGCAACTGCAAGGGTTATCGCTGAAGACAGCGCCGAAGGTAAAACTTGCGCTATTTGTGGTAAGAAAGCAGAAAAAATTGTATATTTCGCACGAGCATATTAATATATAGGCTTTTCAGTTTCTTGTAATTGATTTTTGACGGCAATATAGCGTAAAATACTTTGTGTTTTGTTCTGTTATGTACCTTACAGGTACACGCCTTCACAATAACACGCGTCTTTTCCACTATCTTATCCGCCAAATCGCAAGACTAATCAATTATTCTCAACTTCAAAGCCTAAAAAGTAGAAAAAATATAGGTGCAAAAGCGTTGGGATTAAAGGGGTATAATATGAAAGGTATTAAAAACGAACTTTCTAAAAGTTTAAAAGTTAATAATTATTATAATCCTAACGTTTTTAACGCGGTTGACGGCTTGCTTGCGTACGTCGTTGTTTTGGTAGTTTTATTTGCGGTTGGCAAACTGTTGCAGTACCCTATAAATCTTATCGTACAAAACAAAATTATAACCGATTATTTCTTACTTGAAATTATACTTGGCGTGCTTACGCAAGGTGTTATTTTAGCAGTTGCCGTCGTGTTTTTCAAAATTAAAAAAGTAGGCTTTTTTAGTGGCGAAGGATACACTTTTAAGTTAAATATCGTTGACGTTTTAATGTCGATTATGCTTGCAATGGGTTTAGGCGTTTGTTTTTATTCCCTTCACCTTAACTTTTTTGACGATATGACGGGAATTTTTGGCGATTTAGGCTTGACTATTCCCGAAAGCATCATCGAAAAAAGCAACCCGATATTTATAATGATTTATAACTTTATCCTTGTACCGATATTCCCTGCAATCATTGAAGAATTGCTATTTAGGGGCGTAGTAATGCGCGGTATGGCGGAAAAAGGCGTAGCCTTTTCAATAATCGGCTCGTCACTTTTGTTTGCTACTATGCACGGTAGCGTGGGTATGCTTATATTACAGTTTTTGTTAGGCGTAGCAATCGCGATAGTGGTAACCTTAACGAAAAATCATTTATACGGCGTTATAATGCACTTTTCAAACAACTTATTTTTAAGTATATTGCTTGCCCAACCCGAAATAGTAGGGGAAACGGCACCGCATTTAAAATTCCTTGTTTCGGCGTTCTTAACCTTGTACGGCGTAGTGTTTTTAATAGTTTCGGCATACTATTTCTTAAAGAAATATCTTGCTAAATACAAAGCGGAAATACTTGGTGTAAAAAAGCAAAAAACAAGGTTTGAAAAAAGACAAACCGTTTGTTACTCTTATGTAAGTCGTTGCGAAAGTGAGTATTATTTAAAAGAGTACGACGAACTTGATAAAAACCTTTTAAAAGACAAAAATTATGTATTTTTGTATAAAGATAAATTTTGTAAACTCAATAAAAAGTCAACCGATAAATTAGCGTTTACACTGTTTTCGTTAGCGCTTGTTTTGTCGGCGGTATTGATTTTTATTTAATTAGGAGATATAAATTATGTATTTAAACGGAATTTTAAGTGCCGAAACGGATATTTTAGGCGCTATGGATACTATAAGTCCAATGTTTGAATTTGGTTACACCATTTTTTCAATCGTTGTTTCGTTAGCGTTATTCGTGCTTAAAGGCGTTGCAATTTATACGATGGGAAAAAGGCGTAATTTTGATAAATTATGGATGGCGTACGTTCCTTTTTTAAACTACGTATTACTTGGTAAAATTATAGGTGAAGTAGTTATTTGGGGTAAAAAAGTTAAAAACATAGGTTTATTAACTTGCATATTTACTGCAATTTCTGTAATTATAGGCTACGTTGTTGACGTTGGTTATTACGTTTATATTTTAGAACAAGCTTTCAAAGTAGACTTTATTTTTAATAGCGCGTTTATCAATGATTGGGTAATGCAAAAGGGGTTAGTTTGGTTGTTAGTTTCAATTGTTGGCGACGTTTGCAGTATTATCAATATAATTTTAACGTGTTGGATGATTTTCTTAATCTTTAGAAAATACGCGCCAGAAAGGTCGTTTATGTACTCACTTCTTGCGATTTTCTTTGATTTTACTTTCCCAATTTTACTTTTTATCGTAAGAAATAACGAAGTTGTTACTTTCGAGGATTTCTTAAGACAACGCAATAGATATTACACGCAAAACCCTAACCAAAACGGTGGTTATAACGGATACGGCGCTCAAACTCCGCCCGCTAACGAAGTTGACCCGTTTCCTGAATTTTCGAATAAACCGCAAAATACCAATAACGGTGACCCAAGCGAAAATCCTTACGAAACTACAGAAAAAACTGTTAATAACAATTCAAACGACGACGATTTATTTAGTTAATTATTATGGAAGAAATTATCTCGGCAATATCAACCGCAAGTGGTACGGGCGGTGTTGCAATAATTAGGGCAAGTGGTAAAAATGTATTAAAACTTGCTGAAAAAATGTTTAAACCTTTATCAAAAACGGTAAAAGTAAAAGATTTTGAGCCGTATAAACTCTATGTTGGTGAAATTGACGGCGGTGATTTTACCGATTTTGGTATGATGGTTTACTTTAAAGCGCCTAAAAGTTACACGGGCGAAGATATGGTTGAATTCCATTGCCACGGCGGTGTGATTATCACTCAAGGTATTTTAAAAAGGACTTACGAGCTTGGCGCTATTCCCGCAACTCGCGGTGAATTTACAAAGCGCGCGTTCGTTAATGGTAAACTTTCGCTTGATAGCGCGGAAGGCTTAATCAATATGATAAATAGCGAGTCGACTGCATCGCTCAAGGTTGGCTATAACTTATACCGCGAAAAACTTTACGCTAAAATTAACGAACTTCAAGACGATTTAACTTACGCTCTTGCTAGTGTCGACGCGGATATAGACTATCCCGAAGAAGATTTAGAAAGCGTAGCAAAAAGCGACGTTAAAAAAGCAATGCAAAAGTCTTTAAACGAAGTTGAATTTCTTTTAGGTAGTTACGTTAAAGGCGAAAAGGTAAAAAACGGCGTTAAAGTCGCAATCGTTGGCAGACCTAACACAGGCAAGTCGTCGATATTAAACGCCCTTTTAAACTACGATAAAGCCATCGTATCGTCAACTGCGGGCACAACGCGTGACGTCGTTGAAGGCAGTTTGTTGATAAACGGTGTTAAGTTTGATTTTTACGATACCGCAGGTATACGTGAAACGGATAACGATATAGAAAAACTTGGTATTGAAAGGTCGGAAAAATTACTTAAATCATCAGATATTGCGCTTGTAGTTATTGACGCTAGCGAAGAATTAACTAGCGAAGATAAATCTATAATAGACGCCGTTAAAGACAAAGAAAATATCATCGTTTACAACAAAACGGATAAACAAGTTAAAATCAAAAACGAAAACGCTATGGCGCTTTCCGCTAAAACGGGCGAAGGCGTTGAAAATTTGAAAGCGGAATTATATAAAAGAGTGTTTGGTGGCGGTGTTGATTTAAACAGTCAATACGTTGCCGAAGAAAGACACTATTACGCCTTAAAAAAGGCAAAAGACGGGCTTTTAGAAGGTCTTGCTAACGTTGACGTCGTACCGCTTGACTTGGTTGCAGAAGACATTAAATCGGTGTGGTTAAGCCTTGGTGAAATCACGGGCAAAACGGCAAGCGAAGAAATTATCGACGAAATATTCAAAAAGTTTTGCGTTGGCAAATAAGGTGAATTATGGTAAACTTGGAACTTTTTAGGGTGTTTTACGCCGTTGCAAAGTGCGGTAGTATCACTAAAGCGGCAGACGAACTTTTTATCTCTCAACCTGCCGTATCGCAAGCGATAAAACAACTTGAGTCGCAACTTGGCGGTAAACTTTTTAATAGGGTTAATCGCGGTATGGAACTTACCGAAAACGGCGGTAAACAAGTTTTTGAATACGTTGAAAAAGCAATTAGTTTGCTTGAAAAAGCCGAAAGCAAGTTTTCGGAACTTAACGAAACGGCTGTTGGCAGTTTAAGAATAAGTGCGCCCGATACCGTAATTACGCATATTTTAATGGATTATATCATAAAATTCCATAACGAGTTTCCTAACGTTAACGTATCCTTTTTAAACTCAACGTCTCGCGAAACGATTGACGCAGTTAAAACGGATAAAGCGGACATAGGTTTTATCAACTTACCTATAAGCGAAAAGGACGTTGTTTTTACAGGACAAATGTGTAAACTCAACGACGTATTCGTTGCAAGCGATAGTTTTAAAGAGTTAAAGAATAAAGTTCTTCCAATTTCGGCTTTAGCGAATTATCCACTTTTAATGCTAGAACAAAACACGGCTACAAGGCAAGAATTTATTTCGTTTACTAACTCTTTAGGCGTAGATTTAACGCCGGAGTTTGAACTTGGCAGTTTAGAACTTTGCGTAGAAATGGCTAAAAGCGGGCTTGGAATTGCTTGTGTGTCAAGGGAATTTGTAAAAGACGAAATTAATAGCGGTAAATTATTTGAAGTTAAAGTAGAACCTGCACTTCCCGTTAGGGCAATAGGGGTAATACTAAACAAAGATAAAGAATTAAATTATACCTTAAGTAGTTTTTTAAAATTACTTAATGAAAAATAAAAATTAGGATTTAAAAAAATCCTAAAATGCGGATATGGCGGAATGGCAGACGCGATGGACTTAGAATCCATTGGGCAACCGTGTAGGTTCAAATCCTATTATCCGCACCAAAAAAAGAACAAGTCAACTGACTTGTTCTTTTTTTACGTCAAATTTGTCAAAATTTGATTATAATGTTGCGACTGCAACTACCATTCGAGCCGCAGGCGAGTTATCATTTTCGCGTTAGCGAATTTGAATGATATAATAATAAAAAGCAACTGACAAGTCAGTTGCTTTCGGTATAAAATTATTTATTAAGATTTATAATGGCTCTATTAACGCCTTGTTCTAATCCTTTGTTGATAATTAAGAAGTTGTCGTAAGCGGCGCCTGCTTTTTTAAGATTGTCGTATACCGATTTAGTTTCGCTACCGTGTATAATTTCGTGAATAAGGTTTTTTACCGTAGCAGGGATATCTAAATCTTCATATACGTCGTCAACGTCGTCCACAGAGTCTATTTCTAAAACTATAACGCGTGCGGTAATATAAGATTCGCCTAAATTGTATTTTTTAGCAAAAACGTATACGTTAACGATATCGTCGTCTTTATAGTTTGATGCCTCTTTAGAATTTTGTTCGATATTATAACCAAGTTCCGTAATAGCTTTTGTAAGTTTGTCGTAAGACGATTCGTTTTCGCAAGAAGAACAAGCAGTTACGCCCATTGCTAAAACAAAAATTAAAATCAATGATAAAAGTTTAGTAAATTTTTTCATAAAAATAATGCTCCTTTTAATTAGTATATTTTAGCACTTTAAAACTATTTAGTCAACACAAAAATAAAAAACGGCTTAAATAAGCCGTTTTTTGTCGTTTTACTTGTTTAGTTCAGATATTTTAGTCATTACGTCAACCATATTTAAAAGAGAAGGAACAATCAAGCAGTTATCACAAGCTAATCCTAACTCTTCAAGTTTAGCGTGCATTGCTTTTACGTCTTCGTTTTTAGAAAGGTCTGAAACAAGTCCTTTTAAAGTATCGCTTTCGTTAAAGTATTCAACCATTTTATCAGTAGACTTAAATTCTAAAACTATAACGTAGTCTTTACCTAAAATTGTGCTTTTTTCTAAAACGTGAATTTCCGAAATGCTTTCAACGTCTTGATATTGTTCTGCTTGTTTATCGTTTTCAATAACAGAAAAACCAAGTTCTTTAAGCGCTTTTTCTACTTTGCCGTATGACGAACAAGCAACAATGCCCATAGCCAAAGCAAAAACTAAAAGTAATGATAAAAGTTTAGTAAGTTTTTTCATAGTATAAATCCTCCTATTTAGTATAAAAATTATAGCATTTAAAAATTGGTTAGTCAATATAAAACTGAAAAAATTGTCGATTAATTGTCGATTTTTATACGCGTTATAAGTTTAATATCCCTAGACGACGCGCCAATCATAACGTCAAAATATCCGTCTTTTACGATAAATTTATCGTGTGGAGTGCTAAAATAACTAAATGCATTAAAGTCAAGTTTTACGTTAATTTTTTTAGTTTCGCCGGCTTTTATAAGGTCTTTAGAGTAGCCTTTTAATTCCTTTTCAGGTCTTGTAACCCAAGGCAATACTTCTTTGATATAAACTTGTGATACTTCTTTTCCGTCAACTTTCGAAAGGTTTTTAATATCGTAAGATAAGTTGTATTCGTATTTAGAAACCTTTTCTACGCTAATATTAGAATATTCAAACTCGGCGTAAGAAAGTCCGTGCCCAAACGGAAAAGCAACTTCCGTTCTTGTTTTATCGTAATAGCGGTAGCCTACGAAAATTCCGTCCCTATACCACTCAACGCCTTTATTTCCAAGGTAATCTTCGCAATAAGTATCTTCTAAACAAATAGGGTAGGTTTCGGATAACTTACCGCTAGGATTGGTTTCGCCAGAAAGTACCGATGCAAGTGCTTCGTTAATACCTTCGCCACCAAATCCCGCTAAAACTACACCTTTAACGCAGTCAATCCAGTTGCTAACGTCAATGGCGCTACCAGCGTGTAAAACAACAACCACGTTTTCATTAAGTTCGCTTGCGCGGATTATAAATTCTTCTTGAGCGTCTGAAAGTTTGATGTGTTCTCTATCGTAGTTCTCACTAACGGTAGGGGCTTCTTCACCAACGCAAATAATGCAAATATCGTTGTCTAAAATATCGTTATAGTCAGCCCTTGCATTTCTAACGTATTCTAAACTCATTTTAATATCGTCGTGTCTACCGCAACCAATAGAGTAACCTTTTTTAACGGTATAGCCGTACTTTTCAGTTAAAACACCACTTAAGCTTGGAATTTCAAAGTCGGTACAAACAAGTGCAGAGCCACCACCGCCAAGCGTAGGTGCGTGGTCGAATCTACCGCCAACGAATACTTTAGAGTTTTTATTGATAGGCAAAATATTATCTTCGTTTTTAAGAAGAACGATACCTTCTTCTGCGATTTTAACTGCAATTTCATGACGCTCTTCTTTCGTTGTAGTAATTTTCTTTTTATCGTTGTAAGTTTTTGCGATAAGTTCTAACAAGTCGGATCGTAGC
>JAZURK010000100.1:0-14686 GCA_045606165.1 Christensenellaceae bacterium | reverse complement strand
TTTTCCGACCATCTTTCGTCGTTTTCACACTCATCGCTAATTTGGTCCATTAAAAGTAATTCCTCCCCTTCTTTACTATATACGGGTTCGTATAGCGAAACGGGGTCACTAATCGCGTCAAGCGCGTAAACCACTTCGCGCTCGGCAATGTTAAGTTCCTTTGCGATAATTTCAGGCGTAGCAATTACGTCCTTTTTTTCAAGTTCACCACGCGTTTTTAACACTTGATAAGCGGTATCCCTTATCGAACGAGAAACCCTTAAACTATTGCTAGTACGAAGTAAGCGCTTTATTTCGCCAAGTATCATAGGCACGGCATAAGTAGAAAACATAACGCCGTATTTTAGGTCGAAATTATCCGTTGCTTTTATAAGACCTATACACCCCGCTTGGAACATATCATCTTCACTTATTTTAGCGCTTGTAAATCGTTTAATAATGGACAAAACTAGCCTAATATTTGAAGTTATAAACTTATTTTTTGCACTCTCGTTACCCTGTTTTATTTGCTGTAATAACTCTTCGCTTTCCGCCTTGGTTATTTTAGGTAAAGTGGCGGTATTTACGCCACAAATTTCTACTTTATTCATAAATCCCCCTATGTAAGCAATCAAAGATTGCAACGATATCACTTCGCGCTGCTCGTGACGATATGTGCTATCGCACGTTATATTCTTTGCAAAGCAAAGAGTGATATTCATAAACAGAGTTTATGAGTTGAGGTATAAATTCAAATATAAACAATCAAAGATTGCAGTTAATAGTTTGTATGGATATAGTTAGTATTTACCTTTAAAAAGTTATTATACCTATTAAAAACCGCCTACCCTTTGGATAGACGGTTAATTAAATTTTTAATATGATTTTTCTTTCCAGGAACTTGAGAAAAGTCCTTTATCTAATTCAAAGTAGCCATCGGAACATTTTACTACTGAACCGTCAGTTAAACCGCCAGCCCAAGCCGAATCACTATTTGAAACAAGAACTTTCCATTGTTCTTTCGTACCGTTAAATTCAATGGTTAACTTCTTTTTATCGTTACCGAACAAGTCGTTACGAGAGAAGGTATTTTTAGCAAGATATTTAAGAGTACTTGGAAGTTTAACCGTCGATAAGTTTGGCGTCCACGCAAGCGAGTTCCACTCCAACCTTTCAACGCCTTCTGCAATCGTAATGTTTTTAACGTTACCAGCGTAGTTATTCCAGTCGTTTTCACCTTCGGTGTTGGCAATCCTTTCAACAATCTTAACAGGTACGCCACCAACGCTACCAGGAACTACGACGTTTTCAGGTAAAGTATCTACCGCCACTACTTTATAGTAGTCAACAATACCATCGTCAGGCTGTTCGTAAACAGGAACGAGGTTCAAGTCGCCGTTATACGCGTAAATCGCTTTTACGGTAATATCACTTTTAGCGCCTTTTATTTCGTATTCACTCCAAGAAACAGACATCTGTTCTTTAGAGGCTTCGGCATTTAATTCGGCTAAAATTTGGTCTACCGTTGCTTGACCTTGCGTAGATAATTTAGTCGAAGAAGACGTAAATTGTTCTTCGTATAAAACGTTACCGTTAACGTCAGCGAAAATAATAACGTAAACGTTTTCCCAAGATGCCGTTAAAGTATAATCGTTAGTATTATAAGCAGGGATTGAATTTAAAACTACTGCGTTAACGTTTACCCAGCCTGCAAAAACAAACGATGAGTTTTGCGGTTTATCACTTCTTACGTTGTAAGGAGTGCTATTGTTCGTAACGTAATCTACTACATAAGTTTCGTTATTATTTAGATAAGTGACAGTGTAAATAACAGGCTCAAAAGAATAGTTTACTGTAAATTCACCAGAATAAACATTTTCAGTTAAAGTATAGGTGACGTAAAAAGTAAATTTTTCATTTGGCGCAACAGGCGTACCAACTTGATAATTGTTAGAAGGATTAGCGTTTATAGGCTTCAAGTTCTGCTCGTCTTGCGACAGCGAAATTGTTAATTTATTTAAGGTGTCTTCAGCGCCAGAATCGTACTTCGGCCCCGCCAGTATATATGTTTGAGTTTGAGAAAAATTGTACGCGTCTACTTTATAAACAACACTTTGTCCAGCACTACCAGACAGCGTGGATTTTACGTTAGTAGGGCGAACGTAATTACTGTTTTCGTAAGTAAGGTTTTCCGTAACGGTAGTCACTTTAGTGATAACTATATTGTCGTAAACGAAAGGTATTACCCCTACGCTACCATCAGCTTCGTTGTCAACCGCCAAGTTGTTTGAATAGTGCCAAGAAGCAAATACGCCAGAAGTAGTAACAATCGCAAAAACCAACAACAATATTAGTAAAGGAAATTTCGTTAGTTTCATATTACTTACCATCTTTACTATCGGTAAAACTATCACCAATAATCCTACCATTTTCATCAATATATCCAATTGTTTTAAGCCTTGCTTTAGCAACTGAACAAAGTTTCTTTTCTAAAATAGGTGCCATTATAATGGCAACTACAACTAAAATTATACAAAGCCAACCTGCAGGCGATTGCATAAACGCTACAAAACTACCTATGAACGGCACTCTATCACCACAATAAATAGCCTTCATTTGACTATATAATACCGGGAATCTATCTGGCGAAGCAACAGCATCCCCTTGCATAAGGAACCATCGTTCGTTAGGGTGGTCTAAAGTAGGCTCTTCAATCCCTACTACACGGTGCATAATCAAAACGCCGTCTACTTCATATACTATAATGTCGTAAAGTTTAATATCTTCTTCTTTAGGAAGTTTATATGTTAAAATCAAATCAAACGTTTGAAGTTGGTCGTTAATATCGTTTTCAAACAAGTATTTGTTATCTTTATTTTTGGTTGCCATTGAACCACTATTAACAACCCTTACGGTAGGAATGTTTCCGCCTACTTTGTCTGGCATAAAACTTGCAACAACGGAAAACGCAAAAAAACCAAATATTGCCGTGCATAGCAAAATAGAGATTACCGTATCGATAATCCCACTCTTTTTCTTTTTAGAACATTTTAAATATTCAGTTTTAATTTTGTTATCTTCTATTCCCGCACTTATAAGTTTTATAGAACTTTTTACAATGACGTAAATCAAAACGCTAAACAACGACGTAAATCCTATGAAAACAAATATACACAAAAATAGATTGTAAACTTCAAAAGCATCCATCTTGCACGCCTTATTTATAATTTAAAAAATGACAAATGTTCTACGCCAAGAATGGCGTAGAACAAGTTTACACGTTAGTTAAAAACCTATTTATTAACCGTTAATTACGTATTCGCTGATAGTCACAGTGAAAGTGATTTGAGCAATTGCTTGTTCAAATGTTTGATATTTAGCGTAAGTGTCAAGTTTAATTTCGTTAGCAAATTTAATGTGGTCTTTTAAGTTGATTGATTTAGTGAAAACACCATCTGCCTCAAAGTGACCAGTTGGGTTTTCAAGTTCAAAAATAGGCGCACCATTGAAAGAACCTACGCTAGAAATAGAGATAGTGTAGGCTAAAGGAATACCGTTAGTTTTTACAGCCTCATCAACACCGGTAGCGGCAGGAGTGAAAGTAAATGAAACAATACCATCTTCAGATGCACCAATAGGTTGAGAATCTGCATTAATGTCACCATACCAAATTTCTGCAATGTGGTCATAACCGCTTCCACTTTCTGTATCGTCAATGATAACGCGCTTTGGTGCAGAATTAATAGCAATAACACCTTTTGCACTGCTTGCAGTACCAGTAACAGCAATCGTCATAGTTGCTTGCTTTGAGTCAACAACGTTTCTTGAGTAGTTCCAAGTAGCGTATACACCGGTAACTGTTACAACTAAAATCATAGCAATAATTAAACTTAATTTTTTCATAAAAATTCTCCTTTTTACTAAAATATAAATATTTTAATATCCAAAGTATACCCTAACGGATTTTGTTTGTCAAGAATTTTTTTATAATTTTTTTGTGAAATTTTAAAGGGGGAATATATCCCCCAAAAAACTATTGTATCGTGCTGTGTATTAAAGGCGTAAAATCAGGCTTATTATCGCTAATTATGGTGCTTTCTAAATAGCGCTTTTCCGCATCGTTAAAAAGTTGAGTGTCACTAGCGTATAAAGTGGCCAAAACGTCGCCTTTTTTTACGTAATCGCCAAGTTTTTTATTCATTATAATCCCCGCTAAAGAATCAATCTTATCTTCTTTAGTATTTCTACCTGCGCCCAAAAGCAGACTTGCAAAACCGTAGCCTTCCGTGTTAATTTCGCTTATATAACCACTTTTAGTTGCTAAAACTTGTTTAGAGTATTTTGCTTTTTCAAACTTACTAGGGTCTAGTATTAAATCAGCGTTTCCACCGTGCAATTTTACGCTTTTATAAAAAGTGTCAAGCGCTTTACCTGAAGAAATAGCGCTCTTGCACATTTCTTCGCACTCTTTGATACTGCCCTTTCCAGCCAAGTAAAGCATATTCGACGCAAGTACTAAACAAACTTCGGTAAAATCTTTAGGGCCGTTTCCTTTAAGAGTTTCAATCGCCTCGATAACTTCAAGCGAATTTCCTATCGCGTAGCCAAGTGGCGAGGACATATCAGTAATAACCGCCATAATCTTCTTACCCGCTTTTTTACCGATTTCAACCATAAGACGCGCAAGTTCTTTACTTTCTTCAACCGTTTTCATAAACGAACCGCTACCCGTCTTTACGTCTAAAACGATACAGTCGTCGTCAGCGCAAAGTTTTTTACCCATTATGCTTGACGCGATAAGTGGCATACTGTCTATAGTAGCCGTAACGTCGCGAAGGGCGTAGAGTTTTTTATCCGCGGGCGCTAACACTTCGTTTTGTCCCACGATAGAAAGCCCTACTTCGTTTACTATATTTTTAAACTCATTAAGCGGAATATCCGTTCTATAACCTGGGATTGACTCTAGTTTATCAATCGTTCCGCCCGTGTGCCCTAGCCCGCGTCCACTCATTTTAGCAACCTTAACGCCAAGGCTTGCAACGATTGGCGCAACTACTAAACTCGTTTTATCCCCAACACCGCCCGTCGAGTGTTTATCCACCCTAATTCCGTCTATCCCGTCAAACGATAAAGTTTTGCCCGAATTAGTTATTGCAAGGGTTAAGTTGGTAGTTTCTTCTAACGTCATACCCTTATAGTAGATAGCCATAAGTAGCGCCGAAACTTGATAATCGGGAATTTCGCCACTAACGTATCCGCTAATAAAAAAATCTATTTCTTCTTTAGTTAAAACCTTGCCGTCACGCTTTGATTTAATAACGTCGTACATTCTCATAAAATCCACCTATAGCGCGATAAAACGCTAATTTTATTTTAAAATATCATTTAAAAAACTGTTGCCGAAAGTATCCTTTTTATCAAGTTCAAGGTAACCTAAAACGGTTGCCGAAATATCGCTAAACGAACTTCTTACACCCAAGTTTACACCCGATTTTATACCGCTACCCACCGCTATCATAGGCGTGTATTCGCGCGAGTGGTCGGTTGACGGAGTAGACGGGTCGCAACCGTGGTCGGCGGTAATAATAAGCAAATCTTCTTCCTTTAAAACGGATAATATTTCAGGGAGTTTTTCATCAAATTCCGATAGCGCTTTGGCGTATCCGTCTATATCGTTTCTGTGTCCGTAAACGGCGTCAAAATCCACTAAATTAGTAAAGCATAAACCGTTATTAAAACAACTTTTTGCTATCTCGATAGTCTTGTTAATTCCGTCTAGATTATTTTTTATGCGGTAACTTTCGGTTATTCCGCTACCTGCAAAAATATCGTTAATTTTGCCTATACCTATGCTACTTTTTCCACTTTCGCTAATGAGATTTAGCATAGTTTTTTTAGGCGGTGTTAAAGAATAATCGTGCCTATTTGCCGTGCGAGTAAAAGGATATTCCCCTATAAAAGGTCGGGCTATTACCCTACCAACGCCGTGTTTCCCAACTAATATTCCCCTAGCAATTTCGCAAGCATTGTAAAGTTCTTCAAGCGGAATAACGCTCTCGTGCGATGCTATTTGAAAAACGCTATCCGCCGAGGTATACACGATAAACTTGCCCGTTTTTATATGTTCTTCGCCGTAGTCTTTGATAACTTCCGTACCTGAATACGGTTTGTTGCAAAGGGTTTTTCTACCCGTTTTTCTTTCAAACTCTTCAATAATTTCTTTAGGAAAACCGTTTGGGTAAGTGGGTAACGGCTCTTTTGAAACTACACCTGCAATTTCCCAATGTCCAATGGTGGTATCCTTACCCATTGATTTTTCAGTCATTTTTGCGTAACAACCAATAGGATTTTCAACCCCACCGCCAACGCCGTCTATATTAAAAAGTCCTAAATTTATAAGGTTTGGACAATTAAAATACTTGCTGTTTCGTATTGCGTTTAAGGTATTGCTCCCCGCGTCGCCAAAAAGGTGGCTATCGGGCGTTTCGCCTATACCTAAACTATCTAAAACTATTAAAAATACGCGTTTTGCCATTTATTCCTCCGCTATTTCAAGCGCAACTTCCATCATTTGCGTAAAGGAATTTTGTCTTTCTTCGGCGGTAGTGTTTTCTTCGGGATAAACAAACGAATCGCTTACCGTACAAATGCAAAGCGCTTTTTTACCAAGCCTTGACGCGTTCATATAAAGAGCGGAAGACTCCATTTCAACACCTAAAACACCCATTTTAGCCCACTCTAAACCCGAGTTAGCATCGTCGTAAAACATATCCGAAGATAAAATATTGCCAACTTTAAAGTTTAGATTTTTACTTTTGCAAGTATTTACCGCTTTTTCAAGCAAACCGTAATCGGCTATTGGGCAAAAAGTACCAGGGAGTTTATATTGCATAGCGTAATTGCCGTTAGTACAAGCGCCCATAGCAATGATTATATCCCTAACGTGCAAGTCTTTATCAAACCCACCGCACGAACCTATACGAATAATATTTTCAACGTCATAAAACTTAAAAAGTTCGTAGGAATATATACCCATTGATGGTTGCCCCATACCAGACGCCATAACGGAAACTCTTTTACCTTTATAGTAGCCCGTATAACCAAGCATACCCCTAACGCCGTTTACAAGTTTAGCGTCGGTTAAATAATTTTCAGCAATAAACTTTGCCCTTAACGGGTCGCCCGGCATAAGTACCGTTTTTGCAAAATCACCTTTTTTTGATTCAATATGTGGTGTTGACATAGTTAATTCTCCTTATTTAAAGTAATTACGTTCGCCTAACGGCGAGTTCTATGCAAAACTAGTTTTGCACGATATGCAAGTTAACACTTGCGCGATATGCAACCATAGGTTGCACGATATCATTTTTACAAGTCGTAAAAATGGTTGTGGTTATTTTTCATATATAGATAAAATCCTAAACTCGCAAATCATATTTGCGAATATCGTTCACTGACAGGTGAATATCGTGCATTACAAAGTAATGCCTATCGAGTAATCGTAGATTACATATCGTTAATAACAAAAGACCTTGTTGGTCACCAAAGTCGAAAAACTTTACAGTAAACGACGCATAACGCAGTTTATACGGTCTTTAAAATTTCTCGTACAACTTTACTTGTGCCTAATCTATCCGCGCCTACTTTAATAAATTCTTCAGCATCGCTTATACCCGAAATACCACCGGACGCTTTTACTTTTAAGGTTGAAGGCGAATTTTCGCGCATTAACTTAACGTCGTCAAGCGTTGCACCGCCTTTAGAAAAACCCGTTGAAGTTTTAATATAATCTGCACCTACTTTAGCGCAAATTTCGCACATTTTGATTTTTTCTTCATCGGTTAAAAGGCAAGTTTCAATAATAACTTTAAGTATTTTATCCTTACAAGCCTTTTTTACGAGTTTAATTTCCCTTTCGATATAGTCGTAATTTTTTTCTTTAAGTTGACCGATATTGATAACCATATCAATCTCGTCAGCGCCGTTAGACACGGCGTTTTCCGTTTCAAAAACCTTAACTTCCGTAGTGTTGTAGCCGTTAGGAAAACCTATTACCGTACAAACTTTAACGTAACTTTCAACGTAACCTTTTACTTCTTTTACATAGCAAGGCGGAATACACACGCTTGCCGTTTGGCATTTAAAGGCTTCGTCGCAAAGGGCTTTTACGTCGTTGGTAGTGCTTTCTTGCTTTAATAAGGTGTGGTCGCACCTTGATAAAATATCTTTTATATCCATAAATCTTCTCCTAAAGTAATTTTAACATTATTTAACTACTAAATCAATACCTTAACTATCCATTTTATTAGGTGAAATTTTGTAATGTTCTAAAAAAGTTCTATAAAACGCGGTATACGATGCAAAACCGCACCTAGTAGCAACTTCGCCTAGCGGAAGTTTCTCGCCAATAAGTTTTTTAGCAAGCGACATCTTTTTAAGCACCAAATACCTTTTAGGCGTGATTTTTAAATTTTTTTGGAAAAGTTTGTTTAAATAACTTTCGCTTATGTTAAACTTTGCCATTAAGTCGCTAGTAAAAGTTATATCTATTAAGTGGTCGTTGATATACTTTACGATTGAGGAAAGTATCGGGTTAGAAAAATATAAACTTTCGTTATCAAAGTCCTTGATTTCGGCAAGGTTTATTATAAGTTCTTTTATTAGCATTTCAACTAAAAGGTTAAGATTGCTTTTTATCACTTCGCCTAAATCCGTACCCGTATAATAGTCAAAACGCTTGTAGCAAGAGTATATTTGCTCGTTATTAAAAATATTTACTTTGCAAGGCTTGTCTACGGGAATAAGACTTTTAAATTCTTCGTCTTTTACAAGTAAAATATACCTTTCGCAACCGCTTTCATCACTTGATAAAAAGTAGTGATAAACGTGTGGCGGAGTAATAAGTAAATCCCCACCCGCTACGTCAATAACGCTATCTTCAAAGTGATATTCAAATTTACCCTTTTTAATAAAGATAATCTCGTAATAATCGTGAATATGCTTTGAAAGTACGTCCTTTTTATTATAGATATTAAACCTATGCGCAAAATAAAACTTACCTAAATCAAACTCAATAGAATTGGCGTTCATAAATATCTCCTTTAGTTTATTGTACAGAAAACGCAAACTAATGTCAAGAAAAAGATATTTACTTTTCATAATTGTGTATTATTATGAAACTATAAAGAAAGGCTACTGCTACGCCTTTAAAGAAAAATAAGATATAAGGAAGTTTTATTATGGCAAGTAAAAAACTTAAAATCGCACTTATTGGATGCGGTATGATTTCAGAATTCCACGCACAAGCGATTAGCGAACTTTCGGATGCTAAACTCGTTGGCGTATACGATAAAGCGCTTGAAAGAAGCACTGCTTTTGCCGAAAAACACGGCATTAAAGTTTATAAAGAATATCAAGACTTACTTGATTCCGACGTAGATTTAGTATCAATCTGCACGCCAAGTGGTCTTCACGTTGACTTTGCGGTTTCTTTACTTGAAAACGGCAAAAACGTTTTAATCGAAAAACCCGTTGCCATTACTTACGAAGGCTGTAAACGCCTTGAAGAGGCTGCGGCTAAATCGGGTAAGGTTTGCGCGGGCGTTTCACAATTCCACTATTCTAAAGACATTTTAAAAGCAAAAGAAATTTTAGATAGCGGTATACTTGGCAATATCTTCCTTTGCAACCTTGATATGAAATATCACCGTTCTAAACAATACTTTGCTAACTCTTGGCGCGGTACGTTCGCTATGGACGGTGGCGGCGCGCTTATGAACCAAGGTATTCACGGCGTTGACCTTATTAGATTTTTAAACGGCGAAATCGAATACGTTAACGCGAAAGTAGGTACTTTCGTGCACGATATCGAAGTTGAAGACACTGCCGTTGCTAGGGTTAAATATAAAAACGGCGCAATCGGTATGATACAAGGCACTACTTCAGTTTACCCTGGTTATCCAAGACGCATGGAATTTTACGGGGATAAAGGTAGTTTAGTTTTAGAAGAATCCACCGTTATTTATTTAAACGTTCCTGAAATGCCTGAAATGAATATTTCTAGAACTAACACTAAAATGAATTCTTCTAACAACCCTGCAAGCATTTCTCACGAAGAACATAAAATTCAATATGAAGACGTTATCAAGGCAATTAAAACGGGTTCTAAACTTTTCTATCCGCTTAACGAAGCCATTGATTCGGTTAAAACGATTCTTGCTATTTACGATTCTTCAAGGGAAGATAAAGACGTTTATATCAAATAAGTTTAATAAAAAAACAATTGCGAATATTAGACCTTGCCCGCAATCATTAGCGCAAGGTCTTTATTTTTGCAAAAATATCAAAAAAATCCAACTAAATATTAAAAAAAACTATTGCACTATAATAAAAATGATTGTATAATGAAATTATCCAACTAGGAGGATTTTAGATTATGGAAAAAAAATTAGCAATTCACGGCGGTAAACCCGCTATTGACTTTAAAGCGCCAGATGAATTATTCACTTGGCCTATCTTAACGAAAGAAGACGAAGACGCTGCGCTTGACGTAATCCGTCGTAACGCTTTCTCGGGCACTGAAATTTCTATCAAATTCGAAAACGAATTTGCTGAATGGATTGGCTCTAAATACGCTATTACTTTCACTAACGGTACAATGTCGATTATGGCTGCTATGTACGCTGTTGGTCTTGGTGTTGGCGACGAAATTATTTGCCCTACTAAAACTTACTGGGGTAGCGTTTCGCAAGCGGCTAACTTTGGCGCTACTGCAGTATTTTGTAATATCGACCAAAACTTAAGTATGGACCCTGATGATTTAGAAAGATGCATCACTCCTAAAACTAAAGCAATCGTTGTAGTACACTATAACGCATACCCTTGCGATATGGATAGAATTATGGCTATCGCTAAAAAACATAACTTGAAAGTTATTGAAGACGTTTCTCACGCACAAGGTGGTTTATATAAAGGTAAACGTCTTGGTACGTTTGGTGACGTTGGCGCTATGTCGCTTATGAGTATGAAGTCTTTTGCAGCGGGTGAACTTGGTATTTTCGTTACTGATAACCGCGAAATGTACGAACGCGCTATGGCGTTTGGCCACTACGACAGAAACAACCCTAAATACATCGTTGAAACAGATTACTTAAAACCATACTCTTATATCGGTTTAGGTGGCGTAAAAGGGAGAGCTAACCAAGTATGTTCGGCTATTGCTAGGGTACAACTTAAATACTACGATGAACGTTGCGCTGAAATTAGAAAAGCAATGAACTATTTCTGGAGTTTACTTGACGATATCCCTGCTATTAGACCACTCCGCGTTGACGAATCAACAGGTTCTAACATGGCTGGTTTCTATAACCCTACTGCCGTTTACTATCCTGAAAAACTCGGTGGCCTTGCAGTAGATAAATTCTGCGAAGCATTAAATAAAGAAGGTTTCTGGACTGCCGCTAACGCTAACTTCTGCTTACACAACCACGCGTTCTTTAAAACTTTCAACCTTATGCACACTGATAAACCAAGCCGTGTTGCATTTAACGACAGACCTGACGTTATCGAACAAGACAGCGCTTGTGATAAATCTGAAAAGATTTACTGTTTCTCTGCTCCTTGGTTCAAAAAATACGATAAAGAAGTTATCGAAGCATTTGCCGGCGCAGTAAGAAAAGTTGTTGATAACTATCAAGAACTTTTAGAAGATTCCGACTCTAAAGACGCTAAAAACAGCGGTCAATGGTACGGCAAAGTTAAATTCTAATATAGGATCGGTAATTAAAGTTTTGGCTCTTATTAGGGCCAAAACTTTTAACACTTAAGGAGATTTTATGAATACGTCTTCGGTAGAACATCAAAAAATCGTGTACGACGAAAACAGTACGCCGTTTGTATGCCATAAAAATAAACGCGTTGACAGTTTTACTAAAGCTGCCCTTAATATGTGTTGGCACGAAGAACTTGAAATTAAATATATTATCGACGGACACATGACTATTACCGTCGATAACACTACCGTTGTAGCTCAAAAGGGCGATATCGTTATCGTTAACCCTTGCGAATATCATAACAATTTGATTGTTGACGGCGACGATGCCGTTTATCATTTACTATGCGTTGATTTATCGCAAATTTTTAACGGCGGTATTATCGAACGCTGTTACCCTCTTTATAAAAACAATTCTATTCGCTATCAAAACATAATACGCGGTGATGAAGAACTTAACGCGCTTACGTTAAGCCTTTTTGATAGTTTTAATAGCAATAACAACCAACTTCAAGGCTTGGGGCTATTTTTGACTTTATTTGCTAAACTTGAAAAATACCTAGACGTTGAAAAAATCAAACGCCATAGCGACAAGCGTTACGTTAGACAAAACGAAGTATTGCGCGAGGCTTTTTCGTATATTCACACACATATTAACGAAGTAATTGACGTAAGCGAAATCGCTAAAAAATGTTTTATTACTCAATCGCATTTTTGTAGGATTTTTAAAGAGTTCACGGGTGAAACTCCTATTAACTATATTAACAAATTAAAAATTAATAAGGCTATAACCCTACTTACTAGCACTAATCTTTCTATAACGCAAATAGCAAACTCGATAGGCTTTGACGATAACTCGTATTTTTGCCGTTGTTTTAAAAAACACACGGGTTTATCGGCAAGCGCATATCTAAACAAACACAAACAAGGTAAAGCATCTTCGCTACTTGACCACACTATTACTTTATAATGGAGGCTTTCTATGATTATTGACGCCCATAATCATCCAGACTGGCATAGACATAACTTTGACAGTTTTATTAAAAATATGGATGAAAACCACATTGACAAAACTTGGATTTTATCTTGGGAAACGCCTTACGGCGAGTACGACCCTTACTATAACTACGTTTTAAGCGGTCCGGTTTTAGAAGGCACTGCTAAAACCGTACCCATTCCTTTTTCGCGCTGTTTAGCGTATAAAGAAAAAGCGCCCGATAGGTTTATACTTGGCTATGCGCCAGACCCAAGACGCCCTGACAGCATTACCGCGCTTAAGTCGGCTATTGATATATACGGAGTGCAAGTTTGCGGTGAAATTAAGTTAAGGGCGTTATACGACAACCCTGACTTTATTGACTTCTTTAATTTTTGCGGTGACGCGGACGTTCCTGTTACTTTACACTTCGACTATCCCGAAGCAAGTTTAGTTAGCAACGATTACTTGCGCCAATACTTCCGTAGAAACTGGTGGTACGGCGGTAGCATCGACAACCTTGAAAGATTACTTCAAGCCTGCCCTAACACTAAATTTTTAGGTCACGCGCCTGGTTTTTGGTGTCATATTTCTAACGATGATTTAGGCTTAACTCAAATAATTCCTAAAGGCCCTGTAATTAAAGGCGGTAAGATTGAAGAATTTTTACAAAAATATCCTAATCTTTACTGCGATATGTCGGCTGGCTCTGGATATTTTAACCTTACAAGAGATTTAGACTATACTTACTATTTATTTAATAAATATCCTGATAGGTTCCTTTATGCTCGTGATTACTTTGATAGCCGTCACCAAGAACTTATCGAAAGCCTTAACCTTAATAAAGACGTAAAAGAATTAATTTACCACGGCAACGCCGAAAGACTTATCAAAAAACTTTAAGGGGTAAAACTATGATTATCGACGCACATAACCATCCCGATTGGCATAAACACGACTTTGACGCGTTTATCAAAAATATGGATGACAATAATATTGACAAAACTTGGATTTTATCTTGGGAAGTTCCACACGACGAATACGAGCCGTACTACACAACCGTTTTTAACGGCGCGATTACGTCTAGCAAAACGGAAAGCGATTTAGCGCCTTTTTCACGTTGTTTAGCATACAAACAAAAAGCGCCTGATAGATTCGTGCTTGGATACGCTCCAGACCCAAGGCGTATGGACGCTATTTCAGTTTTGAAATCCGCAATGGATATCTACGGCGTACAAGTTTGCGGTGAAGTTAAAGTTAGGGCGCTTTATGACAACCCCGACTTTATTGATTACTTTAGATTTTGCGGAGACGCAGGTCTTCCCGTTACTTTACACTTCGACGCTCCCGGCGCTACTAAATCGGGTTACGATTACCCAAGAAGAAGTTGGTGGTACGGCGGTACTATCGACAACCTTGAAAGAGTTTTAGAGGCTTGTCCTAAAACTAACCTTTTAGGTCACGCGCCTGGTTTTTGGGCGTTTATTTCTAACGACGATTTAGGTTATACTATTCCGTCGCCCGAACACGAACCCGTTATTCCTGGCGGTAAAGTTGAAAGATTTTTAGAAAAATACCCTAACCTTTATTGCGATATTTCAGCGGGCTCTGGATACGAGGCGTTATCAAGGGATTTAGATTACACTTATAAACTTATCCTTAAGCACCCTGATAGATTCTTATACGCGCGCGATTATTTCGATAATAAACACCAAGACCTTATTGAAAAACTTGGTCTTCCAAGCGATATAAAAGAACTTATCTATCACGGCAACGCCGAAAGACTTGCTAGAAAACTTTAATAAAAAAATTGCGACTACTTAAAAGTAGTCGCTTTTTTAGAAGTTTTTAGTCATTTCAAATAGATTTTTATTAGTAATTACTGAAACATCTTCATTTTTTGACAAATATTTGCATAACATTTCAAATTCCTCTAGTGTGTTAGACCATTTTTCCTTTTG
>JAZURK010000099.1:0-3275 GCA_045606165.1 Christensenellaceae bacterium | reverse complement strand
TGAAATATTATAAAATAAACACCTACGGTTGCCAAATGAACGTGCACGAATCAGAAAAACTTGCAGGTATGATTGAGGAGTTTGGTTATCAACGAACCGACGACGACAATTTGGCCGATTTAGTAGTTTTTAATACTTGTTGCATAAGGGAAAACGCTGAAAGAACGATTTACGGCAACGTTGGTATGTTAAAACCTATTAAAAAGAACAAAAAAGATTTAATTATAGCGGTTGGCGGTTGTATGACTCAACAAAGCGGACAAGCTCAAAAATTAAAGGAAACTTTTCCGTTTGTTGATATAATTTTCGGCACGCACAATTTAACTTCTTTCAAAGAATATTTACAAAAACGCATTGACACTAATAAAAAAACCGTTGAAGTTTGGGATATTGATGGAACGATTTGCGAAAGCGTTACGCCCGTCAGGTCAAGTTATCCTAACGCGTGGGTAAACGTAATGTATGGCTGTAATAACTTTTGCTCGTACTGCATAGTTCCTTACGTTAGGGGAAGGGAAAGAAGTCGTAATCCCGAAAATATTATTAACGAAGTTAAAAGTTTAATAAAAGAAGGATACAAGGAAATAACTTTACTTGGTCAAAACGTTGACTCATATGGTAAAACTTTAGAAAAACCTTTTGATTTTGCTGATTTACTTGAAGAAATTTGCCAAATTGACGGAGATTTTAGGCTACGTTTTATGTCTAATCACCCAAAAGACATAAACGAAAAACTTGTAAAAGTTATAGCTAAATACGATAAAATTTGCAAGTGTATACATTTACCTATTCAATCTGGCTCTACTAAAGTTTTAACCGATATGAATAGAAAATACACTCAAGAAGACTTTTTGAATAAAGTTAAAATGCTACGCGATAACGTTAATGGCGTAGCAATAACAACGGATATTATGGTTGGTTTTCCAGGTGAAACTGAAGAAGATTTTAACGAAACGGTTAAAGTTGTTAAACAAGTAGAGTTTGACGGCGCGTTTACTTTCGTTTATTCAAGACGAAAGGGCACTAAAGCCGATTTAATGGAAAATCAAATTACTGACGATATTAAAAAACGTAGAATTATGACGCTTGTTGATATTCAAAACGATATCAACCGCAAAAAATCACTTTTATACGTAGACAAAATCGCCCAAGTTTTATGTGAAGATTACGACGAAAAGAAAAACGTTTACCAAGGCAGAGACGATAAAGGCCGTATGATTTATTTTGAAAGCGATAAAAATTTAATCGGCGAACTTGTAAACGTTAAAATACTTAAAACGGGCGGAATAACCCTTTTAGGTCAATTAGTATAAGCGAGGTTATTATGGCTAAAGGCTTGTCACCAATGATGACGCATTATTTAGAAACTAAACAAAAATATCCCGACTGTGTTGTGTTTTACAGACTCGGGGATTTTTACGAGATGTTTTTTGAAGATGCTATAAAAGTTTCTAAACTTTTAGATTTAACTTTAACAGGTAGGGATTGCGGTCTTGAAGAGCGCGCGCCAATGTGCGGTGTACCTTTCCACGCTGCGGATATGTATATAGCAAAACTTGTTGCGCTTGGCGAAAAAGTTGCCATTTGCGAACAACTTACCGAGCCAACAAAAGGTCAAATCGTTGAAAGGGACGTTATAAAGATAGTTACCGCAGGTACTATTACCGAAAACACTTTACTTGACGAAAAATCTAATAACTATTTACTTTCAATCTTTCAGTTAGACAATAATTTTGCGCTTGCTTGGACGGATATTACAACGGGCGAATTTAACGCTAAAGCCTTTAAAAACGTAAGCGATTATTCTATCGTTATAGACACTATCGTTAGAATTTCGCCAAGTGAAATTATCGCTAACGAATACGCGCATAAAAACTTATCAATACGCACGGAATTTACCCGCAACCTTTTACCTAAAATTTATCTATACAAAGAACACGCTTTTAACCACGCTTACGCCTATAAAGCGCTTACCAAACAGTTTAAAGTAGCAAACCTTAACTGTTTTGGATTAGAAGAAGAAAAGGGGATTGTTTCTTCTTCAGGCGCGCTTATTGAATACTTAAATGAAACGCAAAAACACTCGATTTCTTCAATTAGCAAAATCAACGTTGAAGAAGATAACGAGTTTATGGTTTTAGACGCTACCGCTATGCGCAATTTAGAACTTACTAAAACTAATCGCGACGGCAAGCGTTACGGCTCGCTTTTATGGTTACTTGACAACACCTTAACGGCAATGGGCTCAAGAAAACTTAATTCTTGGCTTTCAACCCCCCTTTTAGACGTAGAAAAAATCAATTACCGCCAAAACGGTGTTGAAGAATTATTTAATAATCCGCTTTTACGTAACGGTATTCGTGACGTACTTTCAACGTTGCGCGATATTGAAAGGTTAGCGGGAAAAATTTCAAACAATAACATTACGCCAAAAGAGTGTAGAACGCTTGGCGAATCCCTTAATCAATTACCAACTCTTAAATTTTCTTTAGCGGGCACAAGTAGTAAAATTTTAAGTGACATTTCTAAAACCATTACTGATTTTAACGAGATTTCTTCACTTATATTGCACGCCATTAAAGATAATTTAATGACTAACTCAAAAGACGGTGGATTTATTGCCGACGGCTTTGATCAAGAACTTGATAGACTTCGCAGTTTATCTAAAAACTCTAACGCTACCTTACAAGCAATGGAAATGCGCGAAAGGGAAGCAACGGGTATTAAAACCTTAAAAGTCGGCTTTAACAAGGTATTTGGCTATTACATTGAAGTTTCTAATTCGTTTAAGGATAAAGTTCCGTATAACTATATCCGCAAGCAAACGTTAGTTGGCGGTGAAAGATTTATCACCGAAGAACTTAAAAACCTTGAGGACGAAATTTTAACTAGCAAGGAAAAAGCGTTAAAACTTGAAAACGAAATTTTTGGCAAAATCAAAATGGTTTTAAGCGAAAATATCGTAGAAATTTTACGCTCGTCAAGCGCCGTTGCTGCTATTGACGTTCTTTGTTCGCTTGCGCACCTTGCTAAAAAGAACAATTACAGTAAGCCTACAATGTTACCGTTTGGCGAAGAACTTAATATAATTGCTGGTAGACACCCCGTTATTGAAGCGATTTCTCAAGACCAATTTATTCCTAACGATACCGTTATGAATTCAACAAACGATAGAATGCTAGTAATTACAGGCCCTAATATGGCTGGTAAATCGACTTATATGCGTCAAATCGCGCTTATAGTTATAATGGCGCATATCGGCTCGTTCGTGCCTT
>JAZURK010000098.1:0-5644 GCA_045606165.1 Christensenellaceae bacterium | reverse complement strand
TTTTCGGTGTTAGCAGCAAGTTTAAGGTTAACTAAACTATATTTGCATTTGTAGTTACCGTTTTTATCAACGTCACGTTTGTAAACTACCATTTTATCAGTAGTACCACGACAAGCGGCCTTAACTGCTTCACGACCAGCGCGGAAAGTTTCTTCAACGTCCACTTTAGATGCAAGGTGTGCACCACATCTTTGCATTAAGCTTAATTCGATACCTCTTGTTTTGAAACCTGTTTCTTGTTTGATAATGTTAGCAAGTTGAGCGCCTACACCACCAAGTTGAGCGTGACCAAAGCTATCTCTAGCACCAGTTTCGCCTAATACTTCGCAAATAAGTTTACCGTCTTTATCGTGAATACCTTCAGAAACGACTGCAATACATTTATTATTGTTTTTAGCGCAAACTGCTTTAACGTCATTAACGAATTTGTCAACGTCGAACACTACTTCTGGTAAGTAGATAAGGTCAGCGCCTAAACCTTTGTGACCAGCGAGAGCAGCGGCAGCAGTAAGCCAACCAGCGTGTCTACCCATTGCTTCGATGAGACATACCATTGGCGTATCGTAAACTTTAGCGTCAAGGTTAACTTC
This sequence comes from Christensenellaceae bacterium, assembly GCA_045606165.1. GTDB lineage: Bacteria > Bacillota > Clostridia > Christensenellales > Borkfalkiaceae > HGM11412. Next base: position 5,054 of record JAZURK010000098.1, on the reverse strand, counting down.
CATAATAGTAGTTGCAATATATTTTGCAGCAGATGCGTAGCCTGGGCAGTGGTCAGTACCGAAAAGGTCGTTATCAATAGTTTTAGGAACACCGATTACGTTGCAATCCCAACCAGATTTTTTAATGTATTTAGAAATTTTGTTACAAGTATCCATACTGTCGTTACCACCGTTATAGAAGAAGTAACGAACGTTATATTTTTTGAACACTTCAACAATTCTCTTATAATCAGTATCGTCTTTTTTAGCGTCTTTAAGTTTATATCTAACTGAACCTAAAGCCGAAGATGGAGTATTTTTAAGTAATAAAAGTTCTTCCATATCTTCTTTACCGATATCGTAGAAATCTTCTTCTAAAACACCCCTAATACCATGAGCAGCACCGTATACGGCAGTAATTTTATCTTGCTTTAACGCTTCGATAAATACGCCCGCAGCACTTGCGTTGATAACTGAAGTAGGACCGCCCGATTGAGCAAACATACATGCGCCAACTAAATTTTTCATAAATTGTATCTCCTTAAAATTTTATCTTGCTAAAATATTCATAACGCCGTAAAGTTCGCTATTGAACTTTCTTGGCATTGAAAGAGCTTCGCTAATATCGAAGTCTTTAATTTCATTATTGTTAATACCAACAACCCTATTGGTTTTACCTTCTAAAATAAGGTCAACCGCTTTAACAGCAAGCCTTGCAGCAAGTACCCTATCCGCCATACTTGGCGCGCCACCACGTTGAACGTAGCCAAGGTTAGTTGTCTTTACGTCTAAACCCGTTCTTTGTTCAATTTGACGGCAAATTTCTTCCCTATCACCCGCGCCTTCGGCAAATATAATCATATTTGAAGTTTTTCCGCGCATACGGCTTTTGAGAAGTGTTTTTGACATTTGTTCAATATCAACAGGGCGTTCTGGCGTAATGCAAAATTCCGCACCACCAGCAAGAGCTGAATAAAGCGCGATATCACCGCAGTTTCTACCCATAACTTCAAGCATAAACACACGGTCGTGCGAACCCATTGTATCGCGAAGGTTATTGATTGCCGATAATACCGTATTAACAGCAGTGTCAAAACCGATAGTAAAGTCGGTATAAGGTAAGTCGTTATCAATAGTACCTGGAATACCGCAAACGTTAATACCGCAGTTATCCGAAATATCTTTAGCGCCCCTAAAAGAACCGTCGCCACCGATTACGATAAGACTATCAATACCGTAAGCAGATAAAATATCCGCTGCTTTACGTTGATATTCAACTTCTTTAAATTCAGGACATCTTGCAGTTTTTAAAATTGTACCGCCCCTATGCACGATATCCGAAACGGAACGCGTGCTTAACATTGTGATTTTGTTTTCAAGTAAGCCTGCCCAACCGCGTTCAATACCGAAAACGTCGGCATCTTTAGAAATCGCGTACCTAACGCACGCCCTAACGGCAGCGTTCATACCAGGAGCGTCGCCACCACTTGTTAAAATAGCAATTTTTTTCATAATTTTATCCTTTTAGCCAAAAATCTTTATAGTTATAAAAAATTCAAATACATTGTAACATACTTTTAAAAAATATACTACTATTTTTCAATAAATATTATATCTTCTTCGCCTAAAATGCTTTCAAGTTCGCTAATAAGTCCCCTACAGTTACGAATTTGTTGATTTAACTTATAAGTTTTACCACCGCGCTTAATATAAACGAATATTTCGCCCGGATATCCCGTTAAAATTTCAACTAAATCGTCAAGCCCGTCTAACTTGTCGGCATTAATAACTAAATATTGTTTCTTTACTTCAACAGGTTTTTCAGTCTTTTCAGTTGAAATAAGCGGACTAATATCTTCAATCATAAGACTTGGTTCGTGTCCGTCGCGGATTTGAAGTTTACCATTGATATTTACAACGTTGTCCACCTCGATAACGCTAGCAAATTTTTGGTAAACTTTAGGATATAACACCGCCTCAATCGTACCGTAAAGGTCTTCAAGTGTAACTACGCACATTACTTGCCCAGAACGAGTGTTAATCTTACGCATTTCGGTAATAATACCGCCAAACGAACAACTCATACCGTCGCTAACGTCGGTATAGATGACTTCGCCGTTTTCGTCTTCCACCTTACTTAAAAGTTTTAGCGTGTTAAACATATACTTTTTAAGTTGTTCTTCGTAATTTGAAAGTGGGTGACCTGAAACGTATACGCCTATAACGTTTTTTTCGTAAGAAAGTTTTACCTTTAAATCGTATTCGTTAACGTTAGGATAAGTAGCGTTAATAGTTTTAGGAATATTTAAAATAGATGAAAAAATATCAAACTGAATACTTTCTTCGCTTTTTAAAATGGATTGCGCTTGGTCTAAAATCTCTTCGTAAGCACCTATAAGCCTACTTCTATAAACGCCAAAGCAATCGAACGCGCCCGCATAAATAAGGTTTTCTACCAAACGCTTATTAACGTATTTAACGCATCTTAAAGCAAAGTCTTCAAAGGACTTAAACTTGCCGTTTTCTTCCCTTTCTTTGATAATTTCATCAATAACCGCTATACCTACGCCCTTAACCGCCGCTAAACCGAAACGAATTTTACCGTCCTTTACCGAGAAACCCGTTTTACTTTCGTTAATGTCAGGCGAAAGTACTGGAATTTTTTCTTCTTTAGCGTAAGAAACGTAGTTGGTAATTTCCTTAATGTTTGTAATACGGTTATTGAGTACCGCAGTTAAAAATTCAGGTTTATAGTAGGTTTTTAAGTACGCGGTTTGATAAGTTACAAGCGAATACGCAGCCGCGTGGGATTTGTTGAAAGCGTATTTAGCAAAGTCTTTCATTTCGTTCCAAACTTGCTTTGCAACGTCTTCAGGAACTCCCCTTTTTAAACAACCGTCGATAGCCGTACTAACTTTGCCGTGGTCAATCGTTTCGGGTTTACCGTTGATAAAGGTAGCCTCTTCCTTAACCATTGCCTCGACTTTCTTTTTACCCATCATACGCCTTACCATATCGGCTTGACCTAAAGTGTAGCCCGCTAAATCTTGAACGATTTTCATAACTTGTTCTTGATACACGATACAGCCGTAGGTTTGTTTTAAAATAGGCTCTAAAAGTGGGTGTGCATACACGACTTTTTCGGGATTGTGTTTGTTTTCTATAAACTTGTCAATCGAGTCCATAGGTCCCGGACGGTAAAGTGATACCGCTGCAACGATATCTTCAAGACAAGTAGGTTTAAGCCTTGACAAGAAGTCCTTAAATCCGCTTGATTCTATTTGGAAGATAGCCGTTGTGTTACCCGACGAGATTAGTTCGTAAACTTTAGGGTCGTCGTAGCCGTTTCTATCAAACACTACGTCTACCCCGTGGTTTTCTTTAACGTATTCAATACACATTTTGATATCGCTTAAGTTTCGAAGACCTAAAAAGTCCATCTTTAAAAAGCCAAGCGATTCAAGTTCTACGCCCGTATATTGCGTGGTAATATCTTCGCCGTTACGAGCAAGTGGCATATGTCTATCTAATATATCCGCGCCGATAATTACACCGCAAGCGTGGGTACTTGCTTGCCTTGGCGCGTCTTCAAGTTTCATAGCGATGTCCACAACTTTTTTAATTTGCGGACTTTCGTTATACATTTCAACGAGTTCTGGTACGGAATAACCCGGAATTTCGTCTTTGATTTCCTTTTCGGTGAGTTCGTAGAAACCAAATACTTTTTGTAAAATATTCGGTCTACCTATATCAATTTGTTTGCCGTTTTTAATAACCTTATTAGGTATTGCCTTGGTGATTTTATCCATTTCGGCATACGGAACGTTAAGCGCCCTACCAACGTCTTTTATGGCATTTTTAGCAGCCATCGTACCAAAAGTAACGATTTTAGCAACGGTATCGTAGCCGTATTTTTGGCGCACGTATTCGATAACTTCTTGCCTACGTGAGTCTTCAAAGTCAATATCAAAGTCGGGCGCGGAAACACGCTCGCTATTTAAAAACCTTTCAAAGTACAAGCCGTACTTAAGCGGGTCGATATCGGTAATATTGATAAGGTACGCAACGATAGACCCCGCACCGCTACCACGGCCTGGTCCTACTGAAATACCCATTCCCCTTGCAGCGTTAATGTAATCCCAAACGATAAGGTAATACTCGATAAAGCCTTGCTTTTCGATAACGCCGAGTTCCATTTCTATTCTATCGCGAATTTCTTTGGTTTCTTCGCCGTATTTTTCCTTAATCCCTTCATTGATTAAATCCCTAATAAATTCCATTGGCGTTTTTCCGTTTGCAGGGATATAATGCGGAAATTTATATTTACCGAACACGAAGTTAAAGTTACACTTTTCGGCAATCTCTACCGTTCTATCAAGCGCGTCTAAATCGTTAGGAAAAACTGTTGCAAGTTCATCGTACGATTTAAAGTAAAACTCATCGTTAGGCATTTTCATACGGTCTGGGTCGTCAACGTTTCTACCCGTTTGAACGCACATTAAAACGTCTTGAGTTTCGGCATCGTCTTTATTTATATAGTGAACGTCGTTAGTAACTACCGTTTTTACGTCGAACTTTTGCGCGTAATAACGTAATTGTTGATTGACGTAGGCTTGGTCTTCAAGCCCGTGGTTTTGAAGTTCTAAATAGAAATCATCTTTGAATACTTCTTTAAACCATAAAACTAATTTTTCGGCTTTTTCGTTATCGTGGTGAAGAATTGCTTGCGGAATATCTCCGCCTAAACAAGCGGATAGACAAACTAGACCTTCGCTGTGTTTAGCAAGGGTTGGCAAGTCTATTCTCGGCTTGAAATAAAAGCCTTCTCTAAACGCAATGGCGTTTAAAAGAGATAAGTTTTTATAGCCCGTTTCATCTTTAGCAAGTAAAACAAGGTGGCGTCTATCTTTGTAGCCTTCACCGTCGTCGTTTTTTACTTTTTCTTTTTTAGTTAAATCGTCGCAAACGTAAAATTCAGTACCGATAATAGGCTTAATACCCGCGCCGTCGCAAGCATTATAAAAGGCAACCGCACCGTACATATTTCCGTGGTCAGTCATTGCGATTGCAGGCAT
>JAZURK010000097.1:0-2709 GCA_045606165.1 Christensenellaceae bacterium | reverse complement strand
TTCGTTAACTTTTTTTATACTTTCTAAAACTTGTTCTGGAGATGGAATCATACCGCCCGCTCTATTGCAAAGCGTTACCGGTGCTTTGCCGTTTACTGCTAAGCGAATATCTTCTATCATTTGTCCCATATTAAGTTCAACTGAAATAAACGCCTTAACTTTATTTGCTATTTCATTTAAAACTTTTTCAGGGAAAGGCCATAACGTGATAGGTCTTAAAAGACCTACTTTTATACCTTGTTTTCTTGCTTCGTCAATAGCGTTTTTAGCAACTCTTGAAGCAATACCAAACGCAACTACGCAAATTTCAGCATCTTCTAATAAATACTCTTCGTACATTACTTCGTTTTCTTTAATAATTTCATAACGAGCATATCTATCAAAGTTAGTTTTTTCAAGTTGGTCAGGCTTTAAATATAATGAGTTTACAACGTTGTGTTTTCTCATCATTTTAGTTCCCGTAACCGCCCAAGGTTTTTCAATCATAGGTTTGATATCAAAATCAAGGCTAACAGGCTCCATCATTTGACCTAACGTACCGTCGGCTAAAAGCATAGTAGTCATACGATATTTATCAGCAAGGTCGAAACCTTTTACCGTTAAATCAGCCATTTCTTGTACTGAGGCTGGTGCTAAAACTATCATATGAAAGTCGCCGTGCGCAGTACCTTTAGTTGCTTGGAAATAGTCAGATTGAGATGGTTGTATACCACCAAGACCTGGTCCACCCCTTTGAACGTTTACTATAAGTGCTGGCAAATCAGCGCCTGCAAGATATGATAAACCTTCGCCCTTTAAAGAAATTCCAGGGCTTGAAGAAGAAGTCATAACTCTTAAACCCGCTGCCGAAACACCGTATACCATATTTATAGCGGCTATTTCACTTTCTGCTTGTAAGAAAGTTCCGCCTATTTTAGGCATCTTTTTAGACATATACGCCGCAATTTCCGTTTGAGGTGTTATAGGATAACCAAAATAATGCCTACAACCCGCTTTAATAGCAGCCTCACTTATTGCTTCATTACCTTTCATTAAAACTTTATCACTCATATTTATCACCTTTCCACCTTGATTATACAATCTGGACACATAGTTGCACAAAATGCACACGCTATGCACGCTTCTTTATTAACGGCCTCAACAGGATGATGACCTTTTGCATTTATTTTATCGGTTGCAAGGGCTAAAACCTTTTTAGGACAAACGTCTACACATAATCCGCAACCCTTACATTTATCTGTATTAAAAGTTAAAACAGCCATAAAATTTCTCCTTATAATTTTTTTTGTAGCCTTAAAGGATACAAGTTTATATTTTCATTTTTTAATTGTTCGTAAATTTTAACGTTAACCGTTGTAAATAATAACGGTAAATTTACCGATTTTGCAAGTTCGTTTGCAAAATTTATTGAAGATAAAACGTCTTCCTTTGTAGTTTCTTCACCTAAATTAGAGTTGTTTATTATTGCGGTAAACTTAATTTTACACGCACTTTCAATTTCGTTAAAAACTTCTATTGCCCCTTCAATATCGTTAGTTAAAGGGCGATATTTATTTATAACGTAAAACATATCGTAGTCTTCTTCAACGATTTTAGGCGCTAATCTACCTAATGCTAACGCACCCCTTTCGTCTCCGCCAACGTCTAATATTGAATATAACGACTTATCATCAGTAACGGCGTAGATTTCTTGTGGCAAAGCGGGAACGTCTACGTTTGAGTTTGCATATTTTGAGCAAATCAATCGTATTTGCTGACTTTTTAATTCTTCTTCACTATCTTTCGTTCTATAATAGGGATTTACGATATCGATATCGCATATTGCAACGTTATCTTGCTGTTTTTTTAACTCACTTGCTAAGTTAACGGCAATATTCGTTTTGCCACTTCCGTAATGCCCTGATATTATTGTAATTCTTTTAAATTTCATAGTTTATTTCTTTGAATTTTTCCGTTTATAGTTTTAGGTAATTGGTCTTTAAATTCAACTATTCTTGGATATTTATAAGGCGCCGTACGTTTCTTAACGTATTCTTGTATAGTCTTTTTAAGTTCTTCGCTTGGATTAGTGCCCTTTACTAAAACGATACTTGCTTTAACTACTTGTCCCCTAACTTCGTCTGGGGCAGAAGAAACACCGCATTCAAGTACGTATGGAAGTTCCATAATAACGCTTTCAATTTCAAAAGGTCCTATTCTGTAACCTGACGATTTAATAACGTCGTCCGCTCTACCAACGTAGAAATAAAAACCGTCTTCATCACGCCACGCTAAATCGCCCGTATGATAGTAACCGTCGTGCCAAACCAAATTCGTAGTTTCTTTATCTTTATAATAACCTTTAAATAATCCGCAAGGAATTTCTTCACTTGTTTTAATACAAATTTCGCCAACCTTACCAACTTCTACCACGTTGCCGTCACTATCTAAAAGGTCAACGTTATATATAGGAACAGGTTTACCCATTGAACCTTCTTTGGTTTTTGCTCCCCTTAAATTACCTATAACTAAAGTCGTTTCCGTTTGACCAAAACCTTCGGTTATACTTAAATTAGTTGCATCTTTAAATTGTTTGTAAACTTCTAAGTTTAACGCCTCGCCCGCAGTAGTCATATGCTTAATTGAAGATAAATCGTATTTAGAAATATCTTCTTTAACCATTAACCTAAGCATTGTTGGTGGAGCGCAGAAAGTAGTAATATTATATTT
>JAZURK010000096.1:0-3287 GCA_045606165.1 Christensenellaceae bacterium | reverse complement strand
GCTTGCAAAAGAAGTATTAATACCTATTCCCGCAAGGGCGGATACCATTAAAAATTTGCTTATTGATTTTGTTGTTGAAACAATTGCCGTAGGGATAGGAATAACACTTGCCACTACCGACATTAAAACGAATCCAACGATAAACCAAGGGAAAATCTTTTTAATGCTAAAGTTGGCTTTCATAGTGCTATCGTCTAAACCGTTAAGTCTTGCTTGTTTTCTTTTAAGTGATAAATTGATAAAGGCAAAAATTAAAACGGTAGGGATAATTGAAAGGGTTCTTGTAAGCTTAACCATTGTTGCAAAGTCGCCAGCCGCTTCCGAAAAAGCGTAGCCCGTAGCCACTACTGACGACGTATCGTTTACCGCAGTACCTGCCCATAAACCAAACGCTTCATCAGTCATTCCAAGCGCTCTACCCATAATAGGGAATAATAAAATCATAGCCATATCAAACAAGAACGTGGCAGACATAGCGTAAGCAACGTCATTATTATCCGCGTCAATCGTAGGCGCGATAGCGGCAATAGCCGAACCACCGCAAATGCCAGTTCCGGCTGAAATTAAGTTAGAAAGTTTCCAGTTAAGTTTTAACGCTTTACCAATAAAATAACCACCGCCAAAGCAAGTTAAAAGTGTAAACACCATGACAAGAAGCGACATTTTACCAACTTGGAATATAGTATTGATATTAAGTGAAAGCCCAAGTAAAATGATAGCAAATTTTAATATTCGTTTAGACGTAAATTTTGCGCCAGAATTAAACAAGGTGGTTTTTCTTAAAAAATAGTTAAACGCCATACCTATAAACATAGCTATGACTGATGCACCTATAAAGTGGATAGTTTGTAAACTTTCAAGCCACAACGCAACTATAGCTATCGCTATACAAAGGGCAATACCGGGTAAAGTTTTTACTAGTTTCATAATCTTATCCTTATAAAGTAATTTATTTAAGCAAGGCACATTATAGCAAAATAAAAATTTTAAGTCAAACGAAACTTATAAAAAACGGAACTTGATTTTATTAGTCAAGTTCCGCAATTTTTAACTTTGTTTTTTATACGCTTTATAGTGGTGTACGATATTGATATCTTCTATCATATCAAGCCCGTGCGAGCCGTTACCGCCGTCAATTTCGTGGCAACCGTGGTCCATTGCAAAGCCAACAAGCGTGTTGTGGCTAGACCAGTTATTTTTAATAAGTTCGTTTAAAATTGCGTAAACGTGGCAGTTAACGCGAAGTTCGGCAAGCGATTCCTTGCTTTCGGGCGCAAGCCTATGCATAACGTGGTCGTAATTGCCGTTGTAGATAACGATAACGTCGTGCTTGTCAGAGAGTATAAGTTCCATTGCTTTGGCGTTAGTTTCGATAATATCGTCCTTTTCAAAGTGGAAGTAATCAATCTCTCTTTCAAGATAAATTTTACTTAAACTGCAACTTCCGTAAGTTATAAGCGCAACTTTTTTGCCCGCGCGGATAAGCGCGTCGAATAACGTATCGATTTTAATTACCGGTTTTACGTAGCCTTGAATACCGTGGACTTCGGGTTGTGCGCCCGTATACATAGTGCCAAAGCAAACGGGTGTAACCGACGGCATAACTGACGCGAGCGGTATTTCTATATCACTATACTTTTTAACGTCGTCGAAAAAGTGCGGATATTTTTTATAAATCCACTCGCCGATAGCGTCGGGGTTATACATAACAAGCCTATCGATTTTTTCGCCGTTAAACGCCTTGTCAACAAACGAAGAAAGTTCGGGGTTTTTGTTTGCCGATTGTTTAGGCGCGTCAATCCCCATAGCGTATGCAAGCGCACCGCAAATAGTATCGAGCGAGTTAGGGTTTTTAGCGTTTGATAAAACTTCGGTATCGCTTAAAATATCGTCGATAGAAACGTTTAAAAACTTTTTAAACATTAAAAGGTTTTCAAGGGTAGGGATTAATTCGCCCTTTTCCCAAAGTTCAACCGTTTCTACGCTAACGTGGACTTTTTCGGCAAGTTCTACAGCCGATAAGTTAAGGTTTTGTCTAATTAATTTAATATTGTTTGCTATACTCATAGTTAAAGTATAGCAAATATTTTTTTAAAAATAAAGTGAATATATGATTTTTAATAAAAAACTTTGACAACGCTTTTTATAAGGGTTATAATAAATTTATGGAAAAAATTAGTAAAATTACAAGTTTCACCGTAGACCACGACAAAATTGAAGTAGGCATTTATATCTCGCGTATTGACGGCGATATTACAACCTATGATTTGCGCACTCGTAAGCCAAACGCTGGCGATTATTTAGATGATATTACAATGCACTCGGTAGAGCATATGCTTGCAACTTATTTAAGGAATTCCGCAATTTCTGATAGCGTTATTTACTTTGGACCTATGGGTTGTAGAACGGGTTTTTACCTTTTAACACGTAATTTATCTAATGAAACGGTGTTAAAAGAATTAATGCTCGCGCTTGAAAAAACTATTTCTCACGAAGGCGAAATTTTTGGTAATACTCAAAAAGAGTGCGGTAACTATAAATGTTTATCACTTGAAAGCGCGAAATTAGAGTGCCAAAAATATTTATCCGCCCTTAAATCAATAAAAAACATAGATTTTAAATATCAACAGTAATAAAAAAGCATTGACCAAAGGGTCAATGCTTTATTTTTTTGACGATATCTAACGCTATGCGTTAGTCGATATGCAACAAAGTTGCACGATAGTTGTTGCTTGACAGCAACAAACGATATCTACAAACAGGTTTGTAGGTTGCGGTTGGTTATTACATATAATAGATACAATCCACAACCATTTTGCACTAGCAAAATGATATCGTTCTTTGTAAAACAAAGAATATCGTGTGCGTTAGCACATATAGTTCACCGCAAGGTGAATATAACTTAAAAGCATCGGCAAAGTTGCCGATGCTTTTATATTACGTACCGTAAAGGAAACGGTCTACAACAAGTTGTCTAAATTTAGGTGACAAACTTACAAAGTAAGCGGTAAATCCCGTTACCCTAACTACTAAATCTGGGTAAAGTTCTGGGTTTTCGTGCGCTTTTTTAAGTTTTTCGCCGTCTAAAACGTTAATATTGATAAGTGTTCCGCCACTATTAAAGTGACCTTTGATAAACGCCTCGATAACGTCAATACCGTGTTCGTCGGCTTTAAGCGACGGGTCGAATTCAATTTGAAGTGGGGCGGTGTTGCCGTATCCACATTGAACGCTTGCAATGCCTTCCGACTGTGCCGTTGGCGATGCGTCCGCCCTAAAGCGTGGGT
>JAZURK010000095.1:0-3422 GCA_045606165.1 Christensenellaceae bacterium | reverse complement strand
CACAGAACGACATGGCTACGATCCGACTTTATAATGGTAAACACTATGCAACCTATAAGACAAAGTGAAATAACTACCGTATTTATAATGGTTGGCAAATACGCGCTTATTTCTAGCGATGCTGAATAAGCCTTTCCATAGCCAGGGTAGGCTAATTTTAAGTCTTTATACGCTTTACTGAAATAATAATAAATGTTGTTGCCTTCTGTAAACGTTGAACTAAATCCAATAAAGAATATAAAAATTAAACTTAACAACGCGCCAAGCATCAAAATGGTACTACTAGATAAGTCGAAAATTTTATAAATCAAAGAATTGTTTTTTTGATAAGAGTTAGATTGTTTTTTGTTTTTAGTTGGCGTTGCGTTGTATTTTTGACCGCAAGTAGTGCAAAATAATCCTTCCACTTCGCATCCGCAATTAGCGCAAAACTTTTTACCGTCTATTCTCGCACCGCATTTGCCACAAAATGCATCGGTTTCTTTATTGGCAAAATCACAAACGGGACAAATCTTTTTACCGTCTATTCGACTTCCGCAACTTTTACAAAAAATAGCGCCGTCTAAATTTTCAGTATTGCAATTTTTACAAACCATAATTTTTATCTCCTTATGTATAAAATTTACTTAATTATACATCATAATGTGATGTAAGTCAATGGTTTTACATCATTATGTGGTATGTTTTAGATATGGAAGTTGCAAAGGTTATAGGAAAAAACTTAAAATTGGCTCGTAAATATAAAGGGTTAACTCAAAAAGAAGTTGCAAGCGTTTTAAGAATGACGCAACAGCAATATAGCCGTTTTGAAAACGGTGTTTTTGAACTTAATTACGGCCAAATTTTATACTTATGCGACCTTTATGATATAACACCTAACGAACTTTTTGATATGTCAAGCCTGAATTAGTTTTCAGGCTTTTATTATACCGTCGCCTTATTTTTTGCAAAAAATCAAAAAAGTCCAATAAATTGATAATATTTACTATTGCTAAAATTACTTTGATTTGATATAATCAAATTGAACTGTGCGCTAGATGCGCAAAAATAAAAATTAAAATCCAAAATTAAGGAGATTATTTTATGGAAAAATTAGCACTTTTAGGTGGTTCACCTGTTGTTACTGAAAAAGCACCAGAAGAACTTTTTAAATGGCCTATTATTACAGCTGAAGACGTTGCTAACGTTGTAGACGTTGTTATCAACAACAAATTCTCTTACGAAGATATTACTCATAAATTTGAAGACGAATTTGCGGCTTGGATTGGTAGAAAATACGCTACTGCATACACTAACGGTACAATGTCGATTACCGCTGCAATGTTCGCTATCGGTCTTGGTATCGGAGATGAAATCATTTGTCCTACAAAAACTTACTGGGGTAGCGTTTCACAAGCGGCTAACTTCGGTGCATCTGCAGTATTTTGCAATATCAACGATATGCTTTCTATGGACCCAGACGATTTAGAAAGATGTATCACTCCAAGAACTAAAGCAATCGTAGTTGTTCACTACCTTGGCTATCCTTGCGATATGGATAGAATTATGGAAATCGCTAACAAGCATAACCTTTACGTTATTGAAGACTGTTCGCACTCTCACGGCACTTTATACAAAGGCAAAAAAGTTGGTACTTTCGGCCATATTGCCGCTATGAGTATGATGAGTATGAAAGTATTTGCTGCCGGCGAACTTGGTATGGTTGTTACTGACGATAGAAGACTTTACGAACGTGCTTTAGCGTTTGGTCACTACGGTAGCAACAACCCAGAAAACATCATCGAAGCCGAAGAAATCAAAGGTTTCTATCACGTAGGTTTAGGTGGCGCTAAAGGTAGAGCCAACCAAGTATGTACTACACTTGCTCGTGGTCAACTTAAATACTTCGATGAACGTTGCGCTGAAATTAGAAAAGCAATGGACTATTTCTACGATTCTCTTGCCGATATCGAAGGTTTAAAACCTATTCGTCCTAACCGTGAAGAAGGTTCACACATGGGCGGTTATTATCTTCCACACTTTGCTTACTATCCTGAAAAATTCGGTGGTTTATCAGCTAAACGTTTCTGCGAAGCGTTAACTGCTGAATTTAGTGGCACTTTCGGTGCTTGGGAAGGCGCTAACTTCTGCTTACACAACCACAAATTCTTCAAGGAATTCGACCTTTTCAATAGCGGTAAACCAACACGTATTGCGTTTAACGACCGTGACGTAAGAAAGGACGACGAAGCTGTTAATCCTTCGGAAAAGAAATACTGTGTATCTGCGCCTTGGTTCAAGAAATTCAACAAAGAAATTATCGATTCTTACTCAAAAGCGTTTAGAAAAGTTGCCGAAAACTACGAACAACTTTTAGAAGGCGATACCGATAAAACTCAAGGCGGTAGATGGCACGGTACTGAAAACGCTAAAAACCAACAACAATAGTATTATAGGCTATTCAACGTCAACGGTTGATAAAGTCCTAATGAAATACGGCGTAATGCGTTGTTAAACCCACTCGGAAATACGGCAAGTATTCCCTTCGGGGTTTGCCTAGCCTTACTTGTATTTGATTAGTCCTTTTGTATCAACCTTATGGCGTTTCACAGCCTTGCTTTTCAACGGCAAAATACTTTAAAAAACAAGGGGCTACGAAAACGTAGCCCCTTTATTATTTGACATAATAAGTTTATTATAATATAATAAAGCTATGCCAAATATTTTAATTATTACTGATTTAGAAGGTTTAACGGGCGTTACCCAAAAAGAACCTATAAAAAATGAAAACTCAATAGAGTACCAAACCGCACGTAAACACTTAATGCACGAAACCAATCTTGCCGTATCCGCTTTAATTGATGCGGGCGCATCGCTCGTTTACGTGTTTGACGGGCACGCATCGGGTAAAAACTTTATCCCTAACACGCTTGACGGACGCGCCGTTCAAGTTTGGGGTAACGATTTATCTTGGGTAATGGAAGAAGTTGAAGGTATCGTAATGCTAGGCGCACACGCTAAAGTCGGCTCAAACGGATTTTTTAGTCATACTTTAATGTGGGAAGAGTTTAAAGACTACCGTCATAACGGCACTACGGTTAGCGAAACGGATATTGAGTCAACTTACGCTGGAATGTTTGACGTACCGTGCATAGCAATCACTGGCGATAACTACGCTTGCCGTGAAGCCGAAAGTAAATATCAAGGCATAAAAACTGCGGTTGTTAAAACTGCAATCAGCCGTGATAAAGCCGAGCCTTTACCGCAAGAAGAGGCGGATAAACTTATATATTCCGCTCTTGTAAACGGCTTTGAAAATAGGCAAAACGTAAAACCTTTAAAGGAAGAATTTCCGCTTACCGTTGAAGTAGAGTTTTCTACCGAAAACGACCTTAAAAAATGGTGTAAAAATCGTACGGATATAACGGTAAACGGTCTTACCG
>JAZURK010000094.1:0-9493 GCA_045606165.1 Christensenellaceae bacterium | reverse complement strand
CCTACAATAGAAATAGCGACTATGTTGTTACTCTTTAGTATCTATCTTTTATATTGCGACGCGATGGCAGTTCGCAATCATAGATTGCTTCCCTTGCACTTCGTGCGCGAACGATTTTTTGCTACGCAAAAATATCGTTCTTGTCTTAGGCTCGCCCTACAATAGAAATAGCGACTATGTTGTCACATAGTCGCTATTTCTATGGCAGGGGAGACGCGATTCGAACACGCAACCTACGGTTTTGGAGACCGCTACTCTACCGTTGAGCCACTCCCCTAAACGAGTATGATTATAATGCATTTTGAAATTAAAGTCAACAAAAAAACAAGCGTTTATCTATAAAATTTTATTAAAAGCACTTTTAACAAAGCATTTTTAAAGCGCCTGCAAGTTTGCAAGCGCTTTTATTTATTGTAATTCTTCGCCTAAAAGACCGATAGTTACCCTTAATCTTGTAAAAGTTTCGTTTTCGCCTATTACTTCAAGGGTTGTTTTTCCACTTTCTATAACGGGAATTTCGCCTTCTATTGTTGGCGTTGCCAATACGTTAAATTCGGTATCGATAATTCTTGCACTGCCGTCAGTTTCAATTTCTAAAGTTTGCGCTGAACTTATCGTTCCATTAACCTTTAATTCTTTATCCCCTATTTTAATAGTTGGATTTACAATTTGCGATTTTATAGCAGGTAAAAATTTGATAGGTTCAACTTCTACAAAGCCGTCACCTTGATAACTTATATCAACACCTTCAACAGCCGAATAATCAAGCACGCCAAAGTAATAGCCGTAAAATTCTTGTAAAGCCGTATAGGTTGAATTATCCATTTTTTTAATAGCCACCGACCTATCGTCGCCCGTGTGAAGTTCTACTTCTCTAAAATATTTATAGCCTACAAAATCGTTATAAATGTAGTAGTTTATCCATCTTGGCGCATTGCCCGAAAAAGACCTTACAGATATTGTAATTCTACCGCCTTTACCGTCGCCTTTAACTAAAACACCAACACCGCGGGTTTCGCTTGCGTCTATAGGTTTATCGAAAAGGATATTTTTAAAATCCCCGTTTTTAAGGGAAATTTTACCCGAAATTCTAATTCCGCCGTTATCGTAATCGTCGGCTTGATATAACCCTTCAAGTCTTATAAACGGCTTTTGTTTTTTATAGATATTTTCGATAGTAATTTT
Organism: Christensenellaceae bacterium; assembly: GCA_045606165.1. Classification (GTDB taxonomy): domain Bacteria; phylum Bacillota; class Clostridia; order Christensenellales; family Borkfalkiaceae; genus HGM11412. The sequence continues at coordinate 8,308 of JAZURK010000094.1, read as the reverse complement.
AGAGTTTATATGCTCTTGTCTATAAACTTTAAAACTTGCCTTTTTAAGCGTGCCGTTATCAATTAAACAACCCGAATTTTCACTGTTGAAATATTCACGTGAACTTTTAGATAATTCGTGGGTGTTTTTATAGTTTTGATATTCCCTAACCGTTTTGTAATGCTCTTTCATTATAGGAAGTTGGCGCTTTTTAGGTAAACACTCTAAAAAAGTACAACAAGCGTCAGTTCCCATACACTTGCCGTAGATATAAGCAATATCTTCCTTTCTTACAGGCATAAATTGATAGTAAAAGTTTTCACTAGAATTAGTCGGGTATAAATCAAACCAACCAAGTTCTTCGTTAACGCCCATACGCCTTGAAACTTGTTTGTTATAGTTAAGGTGAGCGTCTTTATACTCTTGATAACTCGCTTTTGGCTTGTCTAGCGCGCCGTATCTTGAACGAGCAAACCAAGTTGACGTATACTGCATATTATGGCAACAGTTAAACACGGCGTCGTGGTCGATATTATTCCAAAACTCCCTTATAAAGTCAATTGCGGTGTACCAAACGAAATCTTCCCCCTCTAAACACGCTGCGCCGTCAAGCGCGTCAAAATAAACGCAATCAAAACCAACTTGGTTATAAAATTTAGCGGTATTTTTAGCAATTTGGTAAAATAACGGACTTCCCCACTTTGCCAAGTAATGATAAAAATATTCTTTGTACTGTTTAATTTTAGCGCCTTTTTTATGCGCTGAAATGGTAGTGCCAAGCGCCCCCCTTTCAAGATTTAAAAGTTTACCGTTTTTATCTACGCCGTTGAACTTGATAAGTTCGTTATCAATTCTTATTGTGTTAGAGTTATTAACAACGTAATATATCTTTTCACTAACCCCCTCAAGAGTTTCTACCGTTAAAAGTTCGGTATCATTAATAGAAATATCATTTTTTAAGGTAAATTCCCGTAAAACATCGATATCGTCGTTAGGAATAGGCGTTATATAACTATCAGTAGGCGCAACGAAAAACACGTAGCAATGAAGACCGACTTCAAATCCGTCATTATGCAAGCGGTCAACGATTTTCTTGTAATCATTAATATCGTTATAATATTTAGGATTAACTTTAAAAGAACCTTGCGAATACTGCTCCATAAAGTGTAAGTTAATTTGTTCAATTCCCGCTTCTTTAAAGTAATCAACGGTTTCTTGATAGTTGCTTTCAGTTATAGGAGTCCAGTGTAAAGTGTAGGTTTTTTTAGCGCTTTTTAAGGCGTTTTTAGCGTTAGGACCGCCAAGTGACGACTTGATTAACTCACCGTTAGGTATTAAATCTAAAACCTTATTTTGAGTTAGTGAAATATCAGTGTTTTCACATAATATTACAGCGCATTTAGGGTTATACGGACTTCTAACATTTCCGTTAAAACCTGTTTTTTTATACGCTTCGGCTATCAATATTTCGTTTTTACCAGGGTGTTCGTACATACGAGTCGCCATAGTCATAGAAATAAGACCTAAAGAATAAGCGTTTGGGTTATTTTCTTCGCTATCGTAATCAATATTTGCGCGTAAATTTACAAACTTAACGGAATACGGGTTTCCTATTACTTCTTCAAGAGTAAAAGTCAAAAAATCCTGATAACCGTTTACTGTAACCTTAATGGTTATACCATTTGAAAAATTTACGGTAATAGAATTATTTTTAACCGATAAACTTTCAGCGCTACACTCATTTTTACTCTCGTCGTACGCCAACATAAAAGGCGTAGAATTTATAAAATTTTTACCGCTTGCGTTCGTAAGGGATATAGCCTTCCCTTCACTTGATAACGTCAATATTAAGTTTGATATTTTAATTTGATATTCCATAATTATTCTAATTATACAAAAGCACTTGCAAATTTGCAAGTGCTTTTTTAAATTTATTAAGTTTTCGGTATATATTTTGAAGAATAATATTCCAATTTTTCTTTATAAATATCACTTCCTTCAATAGATTTTAAAAGTTCGTGATAATTCATATTTTCTAGGTCAAGCACGGCGCTTGCAATATTCGAGCAGTGGTCTGATACCCTTTCAAAGTTGGTAAGTAAATCCGACCACACAAAACCCGCGCCAATCGTACACTTATTAAGTTGCATACGCTTGATATGTCCATCGCGCAAAATGACTTTTAACTCGTCGATAATCTCTTCAAGTGGGTCGATATCGCGAGCCACAGTAACGTCACTGTTAACGAAAGCAGTTAAGGTTAAATCTAAAATTTCTTTAAGCGCGGAAGTTATAAGTTTAAGGTCTCGGCTTGCCTCTTCGCTAAAAGTAATAGCCTTTTCATTAAGTTCTTCAGCAGACTCAACGATATTAACGCTATGGTCTGAAAGCCTTTCTAAATCGCCGATAACTTTTATAAGTTTACCCGCTTCTTGAAGGTCTTTATCACCAATAGTACTACTGCTTAATTTTAAAAGATAAGTACCTAAAATATCTTCATAATAGTCCGTTTTGTCTTCGATTTTTCTTACTTCTTCACAAACGGATTTATCAAAATTTTCAAGGAGTGAAATAGATTTTTTAAGGGAAGTTATCGACATTGTTGCCATTTCAACAGTTAACTTTCTACTAACCGTTAACGCCATAGCAGGCATTTTTAAAAGCCTTTCATCAAGCAAGGTTACTTCTTCTGGTTGTTTAGCATCTTTAATAACTTTGTTTGCCAATTTTTCTAAAAGTTTAGAAGTTGGGAACAAAAGTAACGTGCTTAAAACGTTAAACGCTGTATGAACTACAGCAATAGGAAACGCCGTAGCGCCTAAACCTAAAATTGCAGGACTTATAGCGTATTTTACTATAATAAACACAATAAGCCAAACGGTTGTTCCAACTAAATTGAAAAGCAAATGCACGAAAGACGCCCTTTTAGCATTTTTGTTTGCGCCCGCCGAAGAGATAAGTGAAGTCGCGCACGTACCGATATTTTGACCCATTATAATAGGTATAGTAGCGCCGATAGAAATTGCGCCCGTTGACGCTAACGCTTGCAAAATACCAACCGACGCCGATGAACTTTGAATAATTGCCGTAACTACCGCACCAACGAGCACACCCATTAACGGATTTTCAAACATAATAAATAAATTTACAAATTCTGGCACGGATTTTAAGCCTTCTAGCGCGGTAGACATTGTATCCATACCAAACATAAGCGTTGCAAACCCTAAAAAGATAAGACCCTCATCTTTGCGCTTTTCGTTCTTCATAAACACGTACAACACAACGCCAACAAGGGCTAAAATCGGGCTAAATGACGTTGGCTTTAAAAGTCTAATAAAGAAACTGCCACCCTCAATCCCCACAAGAGATAAAAGCCAAGACGTTATAGTTGTACCGACGTTTGCACCCATAATAACGTTGATGGCTTGAGATAAATTCATTAGCCCCGAGTTAACGAAACCAACTACCATTACCGTAGTGGCAGACGAACTTTGTATTATTGCAGTAACGCCTAAACCCGTTAAAAATCCCGCAAATTTATTAGTTGTAAGTTTACCTAAAAGAGTTCTTAATCCAGAGCCCGCCCTACTTTCCAAGGCTTGCCCCATTACGTTCATACCAAATAGGAATAAACACAATCCGCCGATTGCGGTTAACACGTCAAAAAAATCCATAAGTACTCCTTTTGTAAACTAGATAATAAAATTATACAGCACCCTAAAACGTTTGTCAATTATTTAAAAATTCTTTACATTTCAAAATCTATACGTTTTTATTGCATTTTCTAAACAAAAAAAGTGGCAAATGCCACTTGATTTTAAAAAATAAGACCTATAATATAATACGCAAGCCCAGTTAACACGCTACCTATTATACCAAACACGATTATCGGCCCCGCAACCGTAAACATTTTAGCAGATAATCCGTAAATAAACCCCTCGGTTTTAAATTCCATAGCGGGCGAAACAACAGAGTTAGCAAAACCCGTAATCGGCACGATTGAGCCTCCGCCTGCATACTTACCTATTCTATCGTAAAGACCAAGCCCCGTTAAAAACGCACCTAAAAATATCATTACCATAGACGTAGAACTTGCTAAAGCATCGCCGTAAAGTCCACCTAAATACATAAACATATATCTAACGAATTGTCCAATCAAGCAAATTACTCCACCAACCCAAAACGCGTGTAATAACGTTTTAAATTCGTTGGTTTTAGGCGCTATTTTTGACACGTAGTTTAAATACTCTTTATTGTAATTTTGTTTATTTTTTCCTGTCATTAGTACCTCTTTTAAATAATATTTCGGTAGACGTCGTATTCTTAATCTCTTCCGAAATAAATTCTTCACACTTTTTCATAATAGTATTATTTACCTTTTTAGATAAAAAATGCAAAAAAAATTTATTCGGCTTTATTTTTGAGTTTTTCAAGTATTTTATTTTCTAACCGAGATACTTGAACTTGCGACACTCCAAGAATTTTTGCGACCTCGCCTTGAGTTTTATCCCTAAAATATCGCAACGTTATTATTTTGCGCTCTCTTTCCTCTAGCGAGTTTATTAGTGATTTTAAATACAACTTATCAATTTGATCCTCTTCCGTATGCTTTGAAGGTATTTTATCAATCAAGCACTGCCCTTTATCTTCGCCATCTTCAACGGTTTCGTATAAAGATACGGGCAATTTAGATGAATCCATTGCAAAAACAACGTCTTCCTTTTTTAAATTAAGCGCGGTTGCTATTTCTTCAATAGTTGGTTCAATCCCATTTTCGCGCTGTTTACTTTCGATAAATCTATTTATTTGAATAGCCTGAATTTTAATTAAGCGTGATACTTTAATTTCTCCATCGTCGCGCAAAAACCGTTTAATTTCGCCTAAAATCATAGGCACGGCGTAAGTTGAAAATCTAACGCCGAAACTTTCATCAAAATTATTTATTGCCTTTAAAAGTCCTATACAGCCAAGTTGATATAGGTCGTCGTAATCCACGCCTTTGTTTCTAAACCTATTTACTATACTTTTTATTAATAGCACGTTATTTAATAAAAGTTGCTCTTTACTATAATTATCGCCTTTTTTAGCCTCTTTTATTAGCGTTAAAGTTTCTTCAAAAGAAAGCATATCCCCCCTACTTTGACCTTGCGTTAGATAACCGTTTTAACATATACACAACGGTACCTTGATTTACGTTAGAAGTCACTTTTACCTCGTCCATAAAGGTTTTCATAATGGTAAAACCCATACCAGACCTTTCGTCTTCAAGTCGCGACGAATAAAAAGGCTCTAACGCTTCTTCAAGGTTTTCTATCCCAACACCCGAATCTATAATTTTAATATGTAATTCGTCGTTATTAATTTCCGCTTGCATTTCGATTTCGCCTACACTATCGGGATATCCGTGCACTATTGCGTTCGTAACCGCTTCAGAAACGGCAGTTTTTATATCGTTAAGTTCGGAAACTGTCGGGTTTAAATCTAAAATAAACGATGCAATAACGTTTCTTGAAAAACTTTCGTTTTGTGAAATTGATAAAAAGTTAACCTTCATTTTATTATTCATAAATACCTCTTTATATTTTGGGCATAATTTTATATAAGCCGGAAATTTCTAAAATTCTTTGCGCCGACAAACTAGGATTTTGCACGTATGCAATTAAGTTTTTTGACTTAATTTTCTTATACCTACCAATTAACATACCAATACCCGTACTATCCATAAACGTAACGTTTTTCATATCGAAAACAACTTTACTAACGTAACAATAATCATCGATAATACCGTCGATTATGGCGCGAGATTTAACTGCGGAACATTCGTCTACTTCGCCGTATAAATATATGTATAAAGCATTACTAGAAAGGCTGTGTTTTACGTTCATTTTATCCTCCATACCGCTAGAATTTAACGGACAGTACGTATAAGATACTAAATTTTTAAGTGAAAAAATTAAAAAATAAAGTCGATAAATAATATTAATTGTAAAAAAAAGATAACGCGAAGTTTCAGCGTTATCTTTTTTTTAGTTTAATTAAGTTTTACTGTCTTACGCCTGATTGCCAAACGTTAGGATTATCTTTATCGGTTACAAAGTTAAACTCGCCGTCATCCTCAATAACCATAACTACGTCGCCGTGCAAATCGGTACGATAAAGAGTACATTTAAGTGCAAATAATCTATTAAGCGTAGGTTGATGTGGATGACCGTATTTATTACCCTCGCCACAAGAAATAACGGCGTATTCTGGTTTAACCCTATCTAATAATGCTTGAGTTGACGACGTTTCAGAACCGTGATGCCCTACTTTTAATACGTCTACGTCTAAATACTCATCGCCTAATAAGTACTGCGTACAAAAATCTTCTTCAGCATCCTTTTCAGCATCGCCCGTAAGTAAAACCGATGCGCCTTGATAACTGAATTTTATAATAGGCGAATAATCGTTAATATCTTTATAATAAATCTTATCAACCGAAGTAGTTGGAGTTAAAAAGTCAAATTGATAAGTATATTTTACGTCGTTATAAATTGCGCCACCTGAAAAATCACTGTCGTAATTAAAGAATTCCCACTCGCACTGTAATTGGCTTGTTGAATACTTTTCATCGCGAAGTGCAGATAAGAACTCGCTGTAGGTTACCGTATGATGTTCGTAACTACCCTTGTTAAAGTCTTGAGAATACGTATCAGCATCGCCTTTATACTTAACGTAAGGTCGGAAAGTCTTTTTAACTTCAAACGCCTCAAAAATCTCATCAGCGCCACCTGCGTGGTCGGCATCTGGGTGTGTTAAGATAAAGTAATCTATTGTAATATTTCCCGCAAGTCCTTTTTTATGAGCGTGCTCGTTTAAATATTCAATAATATGCTCGTTATACTCTTTATCCCTATCGCCCGCGTCGATTAATACGTTTTTATAATCGGGTAAGGTAATTAAAATCGAATCGCCTTGACCTACGTCTATAAAATGAACTTCGGCGTCTTCCAAAGTTTCAACCACTACGTACTCACCATCAACGGTTGGCAATTCATTACCTTTAATTAAGTTTAAAATTTTATAATAAAGTTCGGGATTAAAATAGCAAACTAAAACAAAAATAATTACTAAAAGAATAACAATAAGCGTTAATACTTTCTTTAAATTACGTCGTTTTGATTTATTTTTAGCCATAAACAACTCCTATATGTTTTACATTATCAAAATAAAATAAATTGTATATTTTTCGATTATATCTTTAGTTTTAAAGACTTTTTTAATTAATTAATACATTGAATTACCGACGCTAAACGTTTGGCGGATTCATTAAGAGAAGAGATTTCGGCATACTCACCACGATTGTGTATATTACCACCAACAACACTTAAATTATCGAGGCAAGGAATACCCGCCATAGTTACTTGTGCCGCATCTGAACCACCTATCGCTTGTTTTGGTTTTAAAGCAGAAAGACCGTTTTCTTCAAAGATTTTATTTATAGTATCAAGAAGTTCAACGTTGCGTTCTACGTATTCCATTGCGGGACGAGAACCAAATTCTTCAACGATTGTTTTGCAACCTTCAACGTAAACTTTTTGCTCTAAATCCTTCATAAATTTAGTGATTTGTTTAAGTTGACTATCCGTTTTAAAGCGGAAGTTTGCGCGGAATTCACAGTAACCCGGTACGGTATTATGAGAAGTTCCACCCTTTATTACGCCACAAGCACAAGTTATCCCGTCATTATCCTTAAATTTTTCGAGTTCGATAATTTTATGCGATGCTTCAAGTATTGCGCTTGCGCCATGAGTAGCACAAATCGAAGAGTGCGCTTCAATACCGTTTATTTTTATAGTATAAGTAATAAGCCCCTTTCTTTCTATACAAGCGTAGCCTTTAGTTGCGCCTTCTAAATTAAAAAACGCACGCGCACCTTTGGCTTTATCACAAATATAATTAATATTTATCTTAATGATAGGCTTGCTCCCAGCCTCTTCATCACTTTGCATAATAAGCATAATAGGTCTATCCTTAAAACCTATTTGTTGAAGAGCATCCATAGCAAGCATAGAAACAGCAAAACCGCCTTTACAATCGGTTACTCCTGGACCGTAAATTTTATCACCCTCAATTTTTACCGCTGGATTACCAAAAGAACCAACAGGATGAACGGTATCCATATGCGCAGATAAACAAATAGGTGGGTTTTTAGCGTTAGGATTCATTGTTAAAGTTACAACGTTACCCGTTACACTTTCAAACACTTCCGTTTTCCAACCCTTTGCTTTAGCAATATCTATAAAATAGTTGCCAAACGCGTCAATTCGCGCTTTATCCATGGTTGGGG
>JAZURK010000093.1:0-5334 GCA_045606165.1 Christensenellaceae bacterium | reverse complement strand
TGACCTTTAAATATAAGCCTATACGCTAAATAGGATATAAACTGCACGTCGCTACCAAAAGTTTTAGAAACGTAATCTAAAACGGCGGTTGAAAACCCCATTGCTTTATTATAAAAATAAAAACCAACGGAATTGATAAGCACGGTACACACTAAAAAGGTAATTAACGAAATAATACCACACTTAACAAATAAGAAAGCGGTATCGTTTTTACCAACGCTAAAAACAACGCCGGAAATAAGAGCCATAACAGCCGTGCTTAACCCTACCCAAGGCATATACATAAGTCCCCAAGAACTTATTATAAAACCAAGTAAATCGGCTAAAAACGTAGAAATAAAACCCAATCCACCACCAAGCAACATTCCCGTAATTATTGAAAGCAAAATAGTGAAAGAAAACTGTACGTCTAACGTTTTAAACTCTAAAATAGCGTTACCAACTATATTAACGGCGGTAATCATACCAACGAAAGCAAGTTTAACGCCTTGACTTTTGCCCTTTAAAAAACTTGAGCTAAAAAACACGTCTTTAAATTTTTGAAACATAAAAAACCTCCTTGGCTGACGCCCAGAGGTCCGTTAAAATGAATACTAAAAATCCAACAGCAACGGACGCGCCCTTAAACCGCAACACTTGTAAAAGTGTTTTCGTACTTGGACAACATCCCATTCCAAGTCACTTAACGCTTTTAGGCTACTCTGCTACAAATTATTCTAACATAAAGGCGTTTATTTTGCAAGAATTATTACATAAAAAAGCGCTTTTAATAAATAATATTATTATGGCTATAATTTTTATAAGGTCTACTATTATTTACACAGTACTATTAATAGTTATGCGACTTATGGGAAAACGACAAATCGGCGAAATGCAACCTATTGAATTCGTCGTTACACTTCTTATTGCGGAATTAGCGTGTATTCCTATGAGCGACACTTCAATCCCGCTACTTTACGGTATAACGGCTATACTTGCCGTGTTTATACTTCATCAACTTATGACGGTTATCGAGCAAACGGGCGCGTTTTGTAAGTTTGCCTTGTCAGGCAAGCCGTCGGTAGTAATAAACAAAAACGGCGTAGACTTTAAAGAACTTAAGAAAAATAACCTTGACGTTAGCGATTTAATTGAATCGATGCGAAATTTAGGCTATTTTGCGCTTGACTCGGTTGAATATGCTATTTATGAGGCAAACGGCACTTTATCCGCTATTGAAAAGGATATTAATATAGAGCCGTCTATCCCTATAATTATTATTAAAAACGGAAAACCCGTACTTAAAAACTTGAAATTAAGCAAGTTTAATAAAAGTGAAGTTGAACAGTTTTTTAAAAGTTTAGGCATTAACTCCGTTAAGTCGGTTGGAGTTTTCACTATTGACGGAAACGGTAGATATTATCTTCAACAGTACGGCAAAAAGTATTTTACGGGGCAAATTCCGTTAAAGGAAGGTGTTTCGTGGTAAAATCTATAATTTCAGTAATAATCGCAAGTTTAATACTATTTACCGCATCAATTTTAGAACAAAAGTATATAACTGAAACTTTTAATGAACTAAAGGAAAGTTTCGTTATTATCTATGACAAAATAGAAAACGACAACGCGGTAAAAGAAGACATATTATCAGCACAAAAATTGTGGATTTCTAAAAAAGAAAAACTGCATATATTTATATCGCATAACGAAATAAAGGAAGTCGATTTATGGATAGCAGAAACCGTTACTCTAGTAGAAAACGATAAAAAAGAAGACGCTATTTCTAAAATAGACGTCGTTATAGAACTTATGGAACAAATACCAAAATCCTTTTATTTTAGAATAGAAAACTTATTATAGGTAACAACAAATAAAAAACTCGCTAACAATCGTTAGCGAGTTTTAAGTTTTTAAAGAATTTCTTTAACTTTTGCAGCTTTACCAGTAAGGTTTCTTAAGTAGTAAAGTTTAGCACGTCTTACAGCACCTTTCTTAACAACTTTGATATCTGCAACCTTTGGTGAGTGGAGTGGGAAAGTTCTTTCAACGCCTACACCGAAACTAATTCTTCTTACTGTAAACGTTTCACTGATTCCGCCACCGCGTTTAGCAATTACGATACCTTCGTATGCTTGAATTCTTTCTCTCGTTCCTTCGATAACCTTGAACGATACCCTTACAGTATCACCGACGTTAAATTTAGGAACTTCAGTTTTAATGTTTTCATTATTGATTTGTTCAATTATTGTCATTGACTTATACCTCCATAATTACGCGGTGTTCATTGATTATCAAGCGGACCACCCGAAGTCTTGTAATATTTTATCACAATATTATTATAAAATCAAGCGATTTCAACTAATATTTTATATATATTTTTAGTTTTTTTCTTCTTTTTGCGGTTTTTTACCAAGAACGGTATAATAAGTACACTCTAACTTGCCGTTGTAGATTTTACGCTTTTTGTCGGCTTGTTTTTTTACGAGTTTTTCAAAGTCCGTAACCGAAGTTAATATATACATAGAAAAATCGTTAAGGCTTTCATACTTCTCTCCAAGCGCGCGATAAAGTGAAACTATTTCTTTTCTAGTTAACAACCTTTCGCCGTATGGTGGGTTAGAAATTATTACGCCGTACCTTGCTTTAGTAGAAAAGTCGCGCATGTCGGCGCGTTGAAAGTGGATAATATCGTCAACACCCGCTTGTTTAGCGTGTTTTCTTGAAATGTTTACTTGCTTTTCATCAATATCGAAACCGAAAATCTTAACGTTTTCGCCGTTAGTTTCGCTTGCTATTGCTTGCGCTTTAAGTTCTTCAAAAAACGTTGTATCGAATTTTTTATAATGTAAAAAGTCAAAATCCCTAAACTTACCGGGCGCAATATTTTTGGCAATCATACCCGCTTCAATTGGGATTGTACCCGAACCGCAAAATAAATCCACAAGCGTTCTATCTTTGTTCCATACCGATAATTGTATAAAAGCCGACGCTACGTTTTCCTTTAAAGGCGCGTCGCCAATAAGTTCTTTTCTATATCCCCTTTTATGCAAACCGTCGCCCGACGTATCAAGCGAAATAGTAACGTAATCTCTACGGATAACGTATTCAATTTTATATCTTTCACCGTTTTCTAAAAGGTCTTTGCCGTTTGAAAGCCTTTTGCACACGGCTTTTTTTATTATTGCAGAGCAAGCGGATACAGCCATAAGTTTAGACTCGATAGCAGAACCAAAAACTTCAATTTTACCGTTAATATCTATATAATCTTCAAAAGGAATATTTAAAACACCGTCAAAAAGTTCGTCGAAAGTTTGCGCTTTAAAACCGCCTAAAACTATAAAAACTCTACTTGCAGTACGCAAAAAAAGGTTGCATTTTGCAACCGATAAGATATCCCCGTCAAAAACGAGTCTACCATTTACAGCCGACGCGTCCACGCCAAGCAACTTATATAATTCCCTTTTGGTAACGCCTTCTAAACCAGCAGGCGCTGATACCGAAATTTTCATTAAAAAGCCTCGTCTATAAAGTTTATTTCGCCGTTTAAAACTTCGCTAACGGCAAAACTTAAAACGCAATCGTCTAAACCGTTTTGTTTTTGATAGTATAATGCGATTTCTTTATACTTTTGTTGTTTTTGATAATTTACCGCTTGACTTGGCGTGCCATATTTAAGTGATGTGCGCGTTTTCACTTCAACAAACACGATATTATTATCCTTTTTGGCAATAATATCCGCCTCGCCACAAAAAACTCTATAATTTTTTTCTAATATCTTATATCCGCGTTTTTTAAGGTAATTAACCGTTAATCGTTCGCCTTTACTTCCAAGAAGTTTTTTATAAAGGTTTTTCGATGAATTAAACAAGGTCCTATCTCCTTAATTTTTTGTATGTGTTCTTTAGTGCCGTAACCGCTATTTCTTTCAAAACCGTAGCCAACGTATTTTTTAGAGTATTCTTCCATTAACCTATCCCTATAAACTTTAGCAAGGATAGACGCAGCGCCGATAGAATAACTTTTTAAATCCCCCTTAATTATAGGTACTGTTTTAACGTTTACGTCCAACTTAACCGCGTCAATTAAAACGACGTCAGGGGTAACGGATAAAGTTTCTATACAGTTTTTCATACATTTTTTAGTTGCCTGTAAAATGTTAATCTCGTCAATCTCGTCGGCTTGAATTTCGCAAATAGTATAACAAATAGCCTTTTTTATAATTTTATCGTATAAAAGTTCCCTTTTCTTTTTGGATAACTTTTTACTATCGTCAATACCCTCGATAATATCGTCGAGCGGAAGTATTACCGCCGAGCAAACTACGGGGCCTGCAAGCGGACCTCTACCAACCTCGTCAACGCCAGCAATATATTTAGCGCCATTTGCTAATTCTTGTTTTTCGTAAAATAATTTATCTATAGTTTCTTGCATAGTTTTTTATGTCGGCGCTAAATAAACATTATTTTGCCTAACTTACCGTTACGCAAATCGGTAATAATGGTTTTACCGCACCTTTCCTCATCAACTTCGCCACCCTTGCGCATAGTACCGCGTTTTACACCGATAAGATTGAAGATTTCTTCTTCGGTTTTACCTTCCGCGTCGATATTATACGCCGTTTTTAACGCCGTTGGGTTATTTTGTTTTAAATATTTGATAAGTATAAACGATAGTTCTTGAAAATCCAAGATATCGTCGTTAATACTGCCGATAAAAGCCAAGTATTCCGCTAAAGTTTGGTTTTCAAAACTTGGCGGTGTCGTACCCGGCGTATCTAAAAATTCAAGGTCTTTAACCTTAATCCACTGTTTATCCTTGGTAACGCCAGCCTTGTCGCCTGTCCTTGCTTTTTTACCACCGCAAAGTAGGTTTATTATCGTAGATTTACCCGTGTTTGGCAAACCTGCAACCATAATGCGAAGTGGACGTTTAATGCCTTTTTTGCGGTATTTTTCAACTGTTTCAGATAAACTTTGGTAAATTATATCGTAAAGGGGTTTTATAGATTTTTCGTTAATTCCAACTACTGCTAAAACCCTTTTGTTTTCACTTTCAAAGGTAGAAACAACTTTTTTAAGGTCGTCTTTTTCTACCAAATCCGACTTATTTAAAAGGTATACTACGGGACGGTTTCCAAATAAGGTATTAAGTTTTTTATTAATGCAAGCAAAAGGAGACCTTGCGTCTAATACGTAAACGATACCGTCGCAAAGTTTAACTTGTTCTTCCATCATTCTCATTGCCCTAGTCATATGACCAGGAAACCATTGTAAGTGCATATTAATTAATCCTCTTAAGTAGGTGATGTTACAACATAAGATTGATTTAAAATAGTAAATCAAATGCAAGTAAGAC
>JAZURK010000092.1:0-5009 GCA_045606165.1 Christensenellaceae bacterium | reverse complement strand
AACTTCACTTCTCGATAAGATTAGAAACGCTAACGTTACTGCTGCCGAAGCGGGTGGTATCACGCAACATATCGGTGCTTATACGGTAAGTATTAACGGTCAATCGATTACTTTCCTTGATACACCTGGTCACGCTGCGTTCACCGCTATGAGAGCAAGGGGTGCGCAACTTACGGATATTGCCGTAATCGTTGTTGCTGCGGACGACGGTATCATGCCACAAACGATTGAAGCAATCCACCACGCAAAAGCAGCGGGCGTTACTATTATCGTAGCGGCTAACAAGATTGATAAACCTACTGCTGATATCGAAAAAGTTAAAAAAGGTCTTGCAGACCAAGAAATTTTAGTAGAAGAATGGGGCGGTGACGTTGCTCTCGTTCCTGTATCTGCAAAAACTGGTCAAGGTATTGAAGACTTACTTGAAAACATTATCGTTGCTGCGGAAATTAAAGAACTTAAAGCAAATCCTGACCGTATGGCTAAAGGTATTATCGTTGAGGCTAAACTTGATAAAGGTAAAGGCCCTGTTGCAACAGTACTCGTACAAAACGGTACTTTAAAAGTAGGCGACTACCTTGTTGCTGGCACTATTACCGGTAAAGTTAGGGCAATGATTGACGATAAGGGTAGAAACGTTAAAACTGCTGGTCCGTCAACACCTGTTTCGGTGCTCGGTTTAGAATCAGTACCTAACGCGGGCGATAGTATTTTCGCCGTTGAAGAAGCAAAACTTTCTACACTCGTTGCAGCGGAAAGAAAGAATAAAGAAAGAGAAGAAATGATTAGAGACCAACAAAAAGTATCGTTAGACGACTTGTTCTCTAAAGTATCTTCGGGCGACCTTAAGAACTTAAATCTTATCGTTAAAGCCGACGTTCAAGGCTCGGTTGAAGCGGTTAAACAATCCCTTACCGAACTTTCTAACGAGGAAGTTAAAGTTAACGTTATCCACTCGGCAGTAGGCGCGATTTCCGAAACCGACGTAAGTTTAGCGGATTCTTCTAACTCAATTATTATCGGTTTCAACGTAAGACCTGATAGCAAGGCTAAAACTCTTGCAGAACAAAGCAAAATTGATATTAAACTTTACCGCGTAATCTACGAGGCGATTGAAGATATCAAAAAAGCGCTTAAAGGTATGCTTGCGCCTAAACTTGATGACGTTTACCTTGGTAAAGCCGAAGTTCGTGAAACGTTTAAAATCACGGGCGTTGGTATGGTTGCAGGTTGTTACGTTACAGACGGTAAAATTTTACGTAGCGGAAAACTTCGTATTTACCGTGACGACGTTATGATTTGTGAAGGAAACGTATTACAACTTAAACGTTTCAAAGACGACGTTAAAGAAGTTCAACAAGGCTACGAATGCGGTATGTCAATAGAAAACTTCAACGATATCAAAGTTGGTGACTTTATTGAATGTTATACCGTTCAAGAAAGAAAAGATTAATATAGTTAACCCGTAAGATTTTCGTCTTGCGGGAAACTTTATATAAGGAAATTTATTATGAAAAGTAAAAGAGGACAACGCTTAAATAGCGAATTTCGTAAAAATATTTACGACGTTATTAAAACTCAACTTAATAATCCTTTAATAACCGAAATGTTTTCCGTAACGGAAGTTGACGTTTCGCCCGATATGAAAAATGCTAAAGTGTATATAAGCGTATATTCAACCGACGAAGTTAAAAAGAAAAATACTTTCGACGCTATCGTATCTTCAGCGTCTGAAATTAGAAGGTGTTTAGCAAATTCAATGCACGTTAGATACGTTCCCGTGTTAAGATTTTTAGAAGATAGCGCGCTTGCGTACGGCAATAAAATCGATATGATTTTAAGCACTATTACTTACGGAGAAAATAATGACGATAACTGAAATTTCTAGTCAAATCTTAAAACTTAATAAAGTTTTAATCTTTAGCCATAATCGTCCCGATGGGGATACGGTAGGCTCGGCAACTGCTTTAAGGTTAGCCCTTTTAAAATTAGGCAAAACCGTTTGTTTGGTTTGCGATAGCGATATACCTGAAAAGTTTTTTATCGTTAATGGGGCAAGCGAGTTTTTAAGGACTGAAGAAGTTACTGACGAATACGATGGTTTTATCGCTGTTGACTGTTCAACTAGTTCTATGTTTAACGGCGCGTATAACCTTTTTACTAAAAATAAAAATAACTTTAATATCGACCATCACATTTCTAATACTAACTACGCTAAATTTAACTGTGTAGAGGATAGGGCTAGTTGTTGTGAGTTAATGTTTGACGTTATTAAAAGTTTAGGTGTAGAAATTGATAAAGATATTGCCGACTGCTTAATTTTAGGCATCGTTACGGATACGGGTAATTTTGCCCACTCTAACGTTACGGCAAGCACGCTTGAATATGCGTCTAAACTCGTTGAAAAGGGCGCAAATTTACACTTAATTTCGCAAAAAATGTTCAAAGACCAATCTAAAAATAGGGCAAACCTTTACGCTAGGACTATTTCTAATATTAGGTACTATCTTGAAGATAAAGTTGGCATTATCGTTATTACCCAAAAAGATTTACAAGAGTGTAACGCTGTTGATACAATGACGGAAGGCTTTATTGACTTTCCGCTTACAGTTAGAACGGTTGAAGTTGCTATTTCTATGTTGGAAGTAGCGGATAAACGCTACAAAATTAGTTTTAGAAGTAAAGGAAAAGTAAACGTTAACGAAATCGCGTCGATTTACGGCGGAGGCGGTCATATTTTAGCAAGTGGCGCTATGTTATCAGGGTACTTGGAAGATATTATCGACAAACTCGTTTACAACGTAAAACAAAGGCTATAATGAACGGATTTATTAACTTTTATAAGCCTAGTGGAGAATCTTCCGCCAAGGCGATAAGTAAAATAAAAAAGAAATTTAAAGGCGAAAAAATTGGACATATGGGCACTTTAGACCCTATGGCAAGCGGTGTTTTACCCGTTGCAATCGGTAAAGCGACAAGACTTTTCGACTTTTTACTTGATAAAGTTAAAGTTTACCGCGCCGAGTTTACTTTCGGCTATCAAACGGACACTTTAGATAGAGAAGGCGTGATTATAAGCGACGGTGGGTATATTCCTACTTACGAAGAAGTAGTAAGCGCTAGTCAAACGCTTATCGGCGTTATTGACCAAATTCCACCTGCCTACAGCGCAAAAAACGTAGACGGTAAAAGAAGTTACCAACTTGCTCGTCAAGGCAAAGAAGTGGTTTTACCGCCTAAAAAAGTGGAAATTATAAGCATTGACGTAGAAAAAACCGATAAACCAAGCGTTTTTTCGTTTGAAATAAAATGCAAGGGTGGAACTTATATTCGCTCTATAGCACGAGATATTGCAAAAACTTTAAATACTTTCGCCACGATGACTGCGCTTGTTAGGGAAAATAGCGGTGGGTTTGATATTTCAACCGCGCTTAAAATCGACGACGTTATTTCTATGGACGACGTGTCTTCTGTTTTGGTAAAGCCAGATGAAGTATTATCGTTAAAGGATATCTTTTTAACTAAAAGGCAAGAAGGCGATTTAATAAACGGTAGACCTTGTGAAGTTGGCGAAAATAACGGTTACTATAAAATATATTACGACGGCGTGTTTTACGGCGTTGGGATTGTAAAAGACGGCAATTTAAGATTAAAAGCATACGTTAAAGACTAATATGGATATTATTGAATACGGCTTAAAATATAATAGCGATTGCGTTTTGTGTTTAGGGTATTTCGACGGAATACACCTTGGTCACACTGCGCTTATTAATAAGGCTAAAGAAATAGCAAACTTAAAAAATATTAAACTTGCCGTATTGCTTTTTACGGGTGGGAAGAACGGCGAAGGCGACCTTTTTACCTTTGAAGAAAGACTTATCAAACTAAAATCTTTAGACGTTGACACAGTTATTTATAAAGAGTTAAACCTTGAATTTAAAAATACTGACGCAACGGTTTTTTTACAAGATTTACTTAATTTTTATAGCGTAAAAACTATAGTAACGGGCGAAGATTTTACCTTTGGTAAAAACGCTAGCGGAAACACTAAATTACTCAAAGAATTTATGAACGCTAACGGCGTTGACGTTTTGACGTTCGATTTAGTTTTAAACGGCAGTGAAAAAGTCGCAACGCGCGATATAAAATCCCTTTTAAAGCAAGGCGAAATAGTTAAAGCTAACGAATTATTGGGCGGTAATTATTTTATTCGCGAAAGAATAGTTAAAGGCAAACAAAAGGGTAGAGAATTAGGTTTTCCCACCGCAAATATGTTAGTTAGCCCTAATAAAATGAAAATTAAAAGCGGTGTATACTTAACTCTTTCGATAATCGACGGTAAAATATATCCCGCAATCACAAACGTTGGCACTCAACCTACTTTTGATGGGGAAAATTTCGTTATCGAAAGTTATTTTAAAGGTTTTAGCGGGGATTTATACGATAAAATTTTATCCGTTTACTTCGTTGATTATATAAGAGACGTTATGCGTTTTGAAAACGAAGAAGACTTAAAACAACAACTCAAAAAGGATTTAGAATTACTTAAATGATTAAATTTGGACAAAGCGGTAATAGTTATTTATATGGCGAAGCGGGTTTTAGCGACAGTTCTCACTCGGCAAAATGGGCGAAAGAAATGGGGCTAGACTGCTTTGAATATTCCTTTGGTAGGGGAGTTAATATGTCAAAGCAAAAAGCTGAAAGCATAGGCAAATCCTTTAAAGACGAAGGTATTGAATTGAGCGTGCACGCGCCATACTTTATTAATTTTGCGGGACTTGATGAAGAAAAAATTCAAAACTCGTACGGATACGTTTTAGATTCCCTTGAATACGCCAAAATTATGGGCGCTAAAAGGGTGGTTTTTCATCCTTCAACTCAAGGCAAGTTGACGCGTGAAGAAGCCGTTGAATTAACTAAAAAACGCTTGCAAATTTTGGCGGATAAAATCTATGAAAGAGGGTTTGACGATATGTACGTTTGCCCAAGTCGGATCGTAGCCATGT
>JAZURK010000091.1:0-2045 GCA_045606165.1 Christensenellaceae bacterium | reverse complement strand
GCAGGTATATTTATTTTCTTAATTGAACTTGGTATTTTAGTCGCTCTTGTAAATAGGGCGGGCGGAAGCCGTGCCTTTGGCGAGTGGGCGGAGAAAAACGTAAAAAGTAAAGTGGGTGCGTCAATATGCACTTTCGTTCTTGGCGTTTTAATTTTTATTGACGACTATTTTAACTGTTTAACGGTTGGCTCGGTTATGCGTCCTGTTACGGATAAACATAAAATGAGCCGTTCAAAACTTGCTTACTTAATAGATGCAACTGCAGCGCCTATTTGTATGATTGCTCCTATATCTTCATGGGCGGCAGCCGTATCTCAATACGCACAAGACGGTCAAGGTTTAAGTTTATTTATAGCGGCAATTCCTTTTAACTTCTATTCATTATTGACTTTTGTATTTATAATCGCATTAGTCGTTATGAAATTTGACTTTGGTCCTATGCGTCTACACGAAATAAACGCTCAAAACGGCGATTTGTTTAGTGGTAAAAAAATTGAAAGTGATAATGAAGTTCCTAACTCAAAAGGTAGAGTAATGGACCTTGATCTTCCAATTATATTTTTACTTGCTACTTGGATCTTTGCTCTCGTATACGTTGGCGGGTTTTTTGGCGAAACAGTTTATTACAACATGGCTGACGTTCTTGCAGATGGTGACACGTACGTTGATTACTCTGGTAACTTTATCGGCGCATTTGGTAACACCAATGCTACCGTAGCACTTCCTTGGGGTGGTCTTATAACACTTATTTTAACAATTGCTTATTTCGCTATTCGTGGCGTTGTTTCAGTAAAAGATTCAATGCAAGCACTTCCAAAAGGCTTTATAGCAATGGTTCCAGCAATATTTATTTTAACTTTTGCTACCGCTCTTAAAAATATGACGGGACAACTTGGCGCTGCTTTCCATATAGGTAATATGATGGCTACTTTCCCTATAACTCTTGCTAAATTCTTACCTGCCGTAATATTCTTAGTTGCTTGCCTACTCTCTTTTGCTACGGGTACGAGTTGGGGTACGTTTGGTATTTTAATTCCTATCGTAACGGTAATGTTCCCAAGCGCAGACCAACATCAACTTATGATAATAGGTATGTCTGCGTGCTTAGCCGGTGCCGTTTGCGGTGACCACTGTTCGCCTATTTCTGATACTACTATTATGTCAAGTGCGGGCGCTGAGTGCGAACACTTAAACCACGTATCAACTCAAATACCTTACGCAGTATACGTTGCCATCGTATCGTTTGTATGCTTTATTTTGGCTGGCTTTATACAAAACGCATTTATAATGTTGCCTATCGGCGTTGCTATTATGATTGCTTCTCTTTTCGTAACAAAAAAAGTTGCTAATAAATACTACGCTAAAAAAGATGCTAAAATTAAAGAATAATTAAAATTTAACACACCTTAAACTTGTTTTTAAGGTGTGCTTTTTTATTTCTATTGACTTTTTTTAATAATATAGTATAATATTTATATGGTTTTTAGGTTAATAAAATAACGAGGTGTAATTTATGGGATTATTCAAAAATAAAGCGGTAACGGAAGCGAAAGAGTTAATATATAGCGTTTTATTAAATTGTGATATGACAAGTATTAAAGGCGTTAGATGGGAAATTGATAATGATAAAGACAGTGTGTTTTTTAGATGTGATGAAGATAATTTTAGTCAAGGTCTTAAAAGATATTTAGGTTATGGCGATTATTACGGGTCGATTATGTTTCTTTATAATACTAAAGAAAGATATTTAGTAGCCGATATATATTATGGTGAGCCTATTAGAACGTACGCTGAGTTAAATACAAATGCCGAGTTTGCTAAAACTGTTTTTGATTTTGATATTACGGTTACTAATTGCGAACACGCACCAAACGTACATATATCTAAAATTATATCTCCAAATTCTCTTCAAGCCGAACTTGAAAAACTTATTTTAATGGTAGGAACTATGATAGAATAATTAAATGATAAAGCCCCTTTTGTAGAGTTACAAAATGGGCTTCTGTTTTTTTAAATTACGCATTTAATAACTTTTTATGCTATCG
>JAZURK010000090.1:0-4087 GCA_045606165.1 Christensenellaceae bacterium | reverse complement strand
CACGATAAAAGGCTTGTTTGATTTAAATATCGACTGTCCTTTTAATAATTTTGGCGAGCTTTTTGATAAAGCGAAAGAAAATTGCGGTCTAAGCTACGACGCCTTAGACAAAAATTGCACTTATATGTTTGAACTTGTAAGCCCCTATAATAAAGTCGTAATTTTTTATAAGGATATCGAGATATACCATATCGGAACGCGCAACAATAAAACGCTACAAGAATTAATTACCGATATAGGCGTTAAAAAGCCAAAAGCCTACCCTTTATCAACCCTTTCCGACTGCATAACCGCCGCCGAGAAACTTGATTTAAACGGAGAAGGATTTGTCGTTTGCGATAAGTTTTTTAACAGAATAAAAGTCAAAAATCCTAAATACGTAGCGTGTCACCACTTAAAAAATAACGGCGACGTCAATATCGCAAGTATTTTAGAGTTAATACGCAAAAATGAAATCGCCGAATTTTTAAATTATTTTCCAGAGTACGCTAAATACGTAGAAAAAGTGCAAAACACTATTCAAAAAATAGCAGATACTATTAATATGCACTTAGCGGATTTAAAATCAAAAACGTTTGAATCGCAAAAAGAATTTGCTCTTTTTGTCAAAAACAAACCGTACAACGGCTATTATTTTCGCTGGCAAAAAGATAACGATTTAACTCCGTTAGACTGGCTGTGGCAACTAAACGAAAGCAAACTTAAAGAATACGTTATCTCTTTCAACCAAAAAAACAGTTAATACCAAAAAAACTCGCCCACGCGAGTTTTTTTATTTATTCTTTATTCATTATTTTTTTCTAATTGTTTATTATTACGTTTATAATTTCAGGGCGGTTGTTTACTCTAAACGGAAAAATGCTATTTCCTAAACCACCACTTACTATCATTACCGTATTTTTCGAAACGAACTTTCCTTTGTCGTATTTTGGAAATAAGCCTTGGTGTGGCGCAGCAACTCCACCGATTAACGGCAAGTAAAATTGCCCGCCGTGAGCATGACCTGAAAAAACTAAATCAAAACCGTATTCACAGTATAGCGAAAAGGCTTCAGGTCTATGTGATAGCAATATATTATATCCGTCGGACAAGGTAAACTTATTCAGTTTTTGGCGCAAAATTTCAGTCTGATCTTCCGATTGATTTACAAAATCCGGGTCTTCAATACCATAAATTACGATTTTTGAACCGTTTACGGTTATCTCGTCAAAATCGTCTTTTAAAACCTTCACGCCTAAATTTATAAGCTGAGCGCGCAAACTTTGATAATCGCTAGTTCTTGCTTCGTGATTTCCTGCTACGAAATAGCAAGGCGCAAGCTCTACAAGTTTTTTTGTAAATTCGACTGAAATTTCAACGTTCGTTTTTCTGCTATCAATCAAATCACCCGTTATTACGATAATTTCAGGCTTTAAGCCTTTAACTAAATTTACTAAATCAGAGTTATTATTTGAAAATTCTGCGTTGTGAAAATCGGAAATTTGCACGATATTAAAGCTGTCTAGCTCGGTGGATACTTTTTCGCTCGTTATGTCGTAACTGACGGTTTTAACGCTCATATTCCCCCACGCTATCCAAGCTATTAAAGCAATTAATAACGCTAAACAAATTATAGAAATTATAATTTTCCTTTTATTTAGTTTTTTAAAAAATTCAACTGCCATAATCTACCTTATATAAATTATAGCACAGCAAATAAATTTATTCAACCCGTTTTTATTCTTCAAAATTATTCTTTCTCTTACCTATTCTCGTATCCAATGCACGTTTTTATAATTTGAACAAGTTCGTCTATATCGGTAACGCAATCTAACGCTATCCATTTATGAATAATTCCGACGACTCCTTGCGTAAAAAATTCGAGAGTATAAACTTTTTGATTTTCATCTTTAATAAACTGAGATATAGCAGGATAGAAAATCAAGTCGTACATTTTTTTGTAGGCTACGTTATTGTGGAATAAGTGCGGTTTTTGATAAACTAATTTTAAAACGCGCTTATTTTCTTTGCAAAAATTTAAATACGGAATCAAAAAATCGGCAGTTATTAAAAAGGCGCCGTCTTTTGAATTTATCGAAATAGGAATTTGTATATTAAAAGAACTTACGAACTCTTTATTTAAATTGTCGATAGTTTCTTCTAACAGTTCGTAAATATTATCGTAGTGCAAATAGAACGTCGAACGGTTTACGCCTGCTTTTTTAGTAATTTCGGTTATGGTTATAAATTCGATATCCTTTTTTTCAAGTAGCGCCAAAAGTGCTTGGTTCATTAATTTTGCGGTATAAAAATATTTACTCTCATTTTTGTTCATTTTTTAAATTCCTTAAATCAAAATTCGCCTTGATTATCATTAAAACGGCACACACAATAATAAAAATTGCCACAACGCCACATAAAATTGGCAGAATAATACTGCGTAGCAAAAGGTTTTCTTTACCCCAAGTTGCAAGCATAGTATTCGTGAGCGTAACAAGAGAAACACTTGCGGAAATCAAACTTATAACCTTTATACAAGAATAAACGTGGTCGTTATTTTTTATATGCTTGACGCTACCAATAATAGCAAAAGTCAACGTCGAAAAGGTATAAGTTGCAAGTGTAATAACGGTAATTTCGTGATGCTCGACGTTGTGAGTAGTGTAAATTAACACGAACATCAATACCGAAACTACTAAATTTAACAAAAACAGAAAATAGCCACATATGCGCATTAACAGTATTTTTTTACGCAATTTATTTTGTTTTGTTTGAAAAAAAATAAACAGGCGGGCTATTGATAAAAGTCCATAATACACGGACATTATAAAAAACCACTTAGAAAAATAAACTTTACTAACTATAAATAAAAACAGCGCGTAGACGAAATTAAAAACGAGAGATATAAGTAAAAAGCATTTTATACGATAATCTTTATCATCTTTAATTCTTTTCAAAAAAGCAGAAAACATTTTATTCTTCGTTTGCAATTTCGTTTGCAAGGCTTATAATATCCGACGCGTATTTGTTCTTAGAATTTATAAGTATTTTTTTGTATATTGGGTAGTTTACGCTAACGCCTAGTATACCTACGCACCCGATTGCTATCCCTAGCCCCATCATAAGCGCAGTTCCACCACCGATAACACCCATCGCTAGGCACATACCAACGCCTAAAATAAGAGATGAAATAATCCCGAAAGTGTACGTAAAAATGCGCGCTGGATTTTTTGCTTTTGCATCTAATTTTTTTAACGCCTTAACTTTAGAAGTTTGTTTTGGCGCGTATTCGTTTGCAATCTGTTCTGCATAAATCTTATCTGTATTCATTATGATTCCCCTTAGATTAATTTTTTATTTTGCACTCGAGTAGTTTAATTATAGCAAGAATTTAATAATAACGCCACAACAAACCCACCCAAAAACGTTTATTTGCAAAAACAAATTTCTTCTTTATTCCCTATTCACTTTTCCCTATTGCATTTTCCCTTAAAGCGTGGTACAATATCATAAAATAAAACTTTAAGGAGCATAACCCTATGGAAAAATCGGCACTACTTGAACAATTAGTTTTTGAAGAATACGAAGGTGGAATCAACCTTCTTGACTTTAAGCCTGAATTTAAAAACGAAATCGAAGAACTTATTATCCCCGACGAGTGGAACGTGGTCGCTATCAAAAAGAAAGGCTTTTATGGCGAGGCACCGTTTGAAGGCTGTCAAAAATTAAAAAAAGTAACGCTTCCTTCTACTTTAAAAGAACTTGAAGAAGCCTTTTGCTCTTGCGAAAGCCTTGAAGAAGTTATATTCCCTGAAAACCTTGAAATGCTTGGCAACTGGAATTTCCGTGACTGCAAAAGTTTTTCGTCGGTTACGCTTCCACAGTCTTTAAAAAGAGTTGGCTTTGGCAATTTCGCAGATAGCCCCGTTTATCTTTCTGAATATACCGACGAAGATAACGGCTGTATTTATCTTGGAAAAAATTTGCTTAAATGCGTTATTAACGACTTTGACACGCTTGAAATTAAAGACGGCACGGTGCTTATTGCTGACTGCGCTTGCTCGGACAAAAGATTTTCTAAGGTAATATTCCCAAACACCTTGCGCTA